>JAGHYK010000084.1 GCA_017743695.1 Chloroflexota bacterium | reverse complement strand
CCGGCCCCATCCCGCGCCTGAAGCGTCGCTGCCCCCTGTCGCGCCTGTCTCCTCCTACCCACTCTATCTTTCCCTTCCGCCGCTGACAGGCTGAAAACCCCGCTCTGCGCGCCACCCTCTACGGTTTCCACCATCTATCGTCCTCCTGCGCTATCCCGTCCCCCGTCTGGCGGTCTGGAAAGCCTGCCCCCCACCGTCCACCGTCAACCGTCCATCGTCCATTCTGCGGTCTGCCGTCTGCCGTCCGCGGTCTGTATTCGTTCCCGATTCGTTGACGGTTTGCTTCTCCGGCAGGCTGGAAAGCCTGCCCTACGGCGGTCCTCCGTCCGCTGTCTGCCGTCCACTCCTCGATCTGCCTGGCATCTCCCTCCTGCAACCTGTCATCCTTTCCCGCGAAAAAGATCATGGGGCTTGTAGGGAATTCCCCTACGAGTCGCATAGTTTTTTCTGACTTTTCCCGATAGTCATCTCACCGCTCTTTCGGTATAAGGGAAAACAGGAAGCACTTGCTGACCTTTTGAAATCCCAGATCAAGGAGAAGCGTATGTCCCAGGAAACGACAGGTCTGCTTGAGAAGTATGCTTCCGAGGTCTTTGCAGGGTTGGTCGCTCCTGCGTTGGAGGGCATGGAAATTTCTGCTGCTCCGGCAGACGACCTGCTGGCGAAAGAGGACGTGCTGGTTCGCATGGAACGCGAACTGAAGCGCGCGCTCGAAAAGCCGGCCTCGGAACGGCGCTGGGTGATGGTGATCGATCTGCGCAAATGCATTGGCTGCCATGCCTGCACCGTCGCCTGTGTCGCCGAGAATAAATTGCCGCCCGGCGTGGTTTACCGCCCGGTCCTGGAGGAAGAATTTGGCACGTATCCGAATGTGACGATGAAGTTCCTGCCGCGCCCGTGTATGCACTGCGAAAACTCGCCCTGCACGGAAGTCTGCCCGGTGAATGCCACCTACCATAACGAGGAAGGCATCGTCGTGGTGGATTATGAACAGTGCATTGGCTGCCGTGCCTGCATCGCCGCCTGCCCCTACGGCGCGCGCACCTTCGACTTCGGCGAAACCTACACCGAACAGTTACCGGTCATCTTCGATGGGGTGCTCATCGGCAGTAAGACGGCGGCAGCCTATGAACATGCCAGCCAGGAGTATGGTCAGGCATGGAAGCGGGAAGGCCGGCACGAATCACCGGTCGGGAACGTCCGCAAGTGTCACTTCTGCCTGCACCGCATCAAGGATGGCATTCTGCCCGCCTGCGTTACCACCTGCATCGGACGTGCCACCTTCTTCGGTGATGCAAACGATCCTGATTCGCTGGTCTCTGAACTGATCAGCAAGCCGAATGTGATTCGGCTGAAAGAAGAACTCGGTACAGAACCACGAGTCTACTACATTGTGTAGGAGGCGCATCATGGCAAAGAAACTCATCTACGCCCTGGGTGTCCTGACCCTGCTGATAGGGTTGTGGGGCTTCTATGATCGGCTCGTCTTTGGCGAGCAACATGTCAACTACGGCTCAGCGGTCGTCTGGGGACTTTGGGTGGCCATGTATTTCTTTTTCGGCGGCGTGGCTGTGGGTAGCTTCCTGGTTGCTTCCCTCGACTACCTCTTTGAGATCAAAGCCTTTGAGGGATACGGCAAACCAGCCCTGTGGACTTCCCTGGTGACGCTGGCCGCTGCCATGGCCTCCATCGGCTTCGACCTTGGGCATATGGAGCGCATCTGGAAAGCGTTTGTGCAGTTCAATCCGCATTCGGGCATCATCGAGGATGTCTGGGGATATACCATCTTCGGTGTGCTGGCGCTGATCGCGCTCATCCTTGCTCTGCGAGGGCAAAAAGGAACGACGCTGAAGATCGTCATGGTCTTGGGCTTCATCGCTGCCCTGTATGTAGCAGGCGCGCCTGGGAAACTGCTTGGCAACAACGCCACCCGCCCATACTGGCACATGGCGCTGCTCCCCCTGCAGTTCCTTTTCATGGCGCTAACCAGCGGTGCCGCCATGATGCTCCTGGTACAGGCCTTCCTTAGCCCGAAGGAACCTGCACCTCTTGCCACGCTTGTTCTGAGAGTCGCCCTGATCGTCCTGCTGATCCTCTCTGCCTACTCCACCTGGGCCTTTTTCTCCCAAAGCCTGTACGGAAATATTCCATCTCTGATCGCTTCCGTGAAGCAGCTCACCAGCGGGCAATACGCCGGCCTTTTCTGGGGCCTGGAAATCGGGTTGGGCACGTTGCTACCGCTTGTGTTGCTCTTCGTGCCCGATTTGACGAAAAATAAGCTGGCCGGTGGGCTGATTGGGTTATGCGTGCTGGTGGGGAATGCCGTCGCTCGATACCTGATTGTCGTGCCTGGCCTGAACGTGAGCGTGCTCAAGAACATCGAAACTGCTCACATTGGACGTGGCCTGACCCTGAGCTATAGCCCCAGCACGATTGAGTGGGCGGTCGTCAGCGGCCTGGTGGGGATTATTCTGCTGGCATTGGCGCTTGGCACAGATTATCTGCCGTTGTACAAGAAGGAGGCGTAACATGACAACAAAACACAAATCCCTTTCCCGTCGCGACTTTCTCAAACTCGGCGGTGTAACCGGCGCAGCTGCCGCCTTTCTGGGCGCTCTGCCCGCCGGTCGGGAAGCGATTGCCAGAGTGAACGCTGCCGCTGAGGGCGCTTTCTTTGAAGCCAAACCTGAAAATCAACTCTATACTGTCTGTCTGCAGTGCAATACAGGCTGCGGCATCAAGGTCAAAATTCTGGAAGGGCTGGCTGCCAAGATTGACGGCAACCCGTATAGCCCCTGGACACTCTGGCCGCATCCTGCTTATGAAACCCCCGTCAAAGAGATGGCCACAGTGGAAGGCGCGATCTGTCCCAAAGGACAGGCCGGTATCCAGACCGCATACGATCCGTATCGCCTGGTCAGCGTGCTGAAGCGCAAGCCGGGCACCAAACGTGGCGAAGGCAAGTGGATTACCATCCCCTTCGATCAGGCAATTGATGAAATTGTCAACGGCGGTGACTTGTTCGGGGAAGGGCATGTGGAAGGCCTGAAGGACCTCTACGCGGTGCGGGATCCCGATCTGATGAAGAAAATGGGCGATGCCATCAAAGCCATTTGGGACGAGAAGGATTACGCGAAAAAGCGCGAACTGGTCAAAAAGTTCCAGGAGGATTTCAAGGATCATCTGGATAAGATGATTGACCCCGAACATCCCGACCTGGGTCCCAAGAACAATCAGTTCCTGTTCGTCTGGGGTCGCATGAAGAACGGGCGCGAAGACCTGGTCAAGCGCTTCATGGGACAGGGTTTTGGCTCGCTCAACTATAATGGTCATACCACGATCTGCCAGGGTTCACTCTACTTTACCGGCAAGCAAATGTCGAGCAAGTGGAACGCTACGACGGGCGGCTTCGACAGCGGCGATAAATTCTACTGGCAGGCCGATACCGGTAACAGCGAATTCGTCATCTACGTGGGTGCAAACCTCTTTGATGCCAACTACGGGCCGCCGCAGCGCGTTCCCAAAGCTACGGATGCCATCGTCAATGGGCGCAAATTTGCAGTGGTGGACCCGCGCCTGAGCAAACTGGCTGCCAGAGCCTGGAAATGGGTGCCGATCAAGCCAGGTACCGATAGCGCCCTGGCCCTCGGCATGATCCGCTGGATGCTTGAAAACGAACGATATAACAAGAACTATCTGGCCATTGCCAACCAGGCAGCAGCCACAGCGGCAGGCGAGCCAAACTATACCAACGCCACCTGGCTGGTCAAGATCGGCAAGGATGGCACGCCAGGGAAACATCTGCGCGCCAGTGAGATCGGTTTGCTCACCAAACAGACGGTCCAGAAAGATGGCCAGGATGTGACCGTCTATGTGGATGCAAACGGCGTGGAATACCCCGGCGATGCTCCGGTGGCCCTGGTGGGCGGTGTTCCAACTCCCATCAATGTACTCGACCCCAATGCAACCCCCGTGGTCGGAGACCTGTTCTTCAGCGGCAAAGTCGGTGATTTTGAGGTCAAGACCGGCCTGCAGATCTTGCTTGAGTCGGCGCAGGAGCACACGCTCGCTGAATGGGCTGAAATCGCCGGCATTCAGGAAAGCGACATCGTAGAACTGGCCGCAGAATTCACTTCCCACGGGCGGAAAGCCGCTGCGGATATCCATCGTGGCCCCTCGCAGCACACGAATGGGTTCTACAACAACTTTGCCTGGTACACGGTCAACCTGCTGATCGGTAACTTCGACTACGCCGGCGGCATGATTAAGGCCAGCACCTATGAACGCCTCGGCACGAAGAAGGGGCAGCCCTTCAACGTCAACGCGATGATCGAAGGCGCCCTTTCGCCGATAGGGATTGACTCGTTGCGTACCAAAGTGGCCTACGAAAAAACCACCCTGTACAACCCGGAGAATCCCTATCCGACCCGGCGCCCCTGGTTCTCCATCCCCACAGACATCTACCAGGAAGATGTGCCCTCCATCGGAGATGCATATCCCTATAAGGTCAAGGCTCTGATGACATATATGTCCTCCCTGCCTTACAGTCTGCCTGCCGGGCAAACCGTCATAGATGTGCTCTCCGATCCGCAGAAGCTGCCGCTTTTCATCGCCGTTGACATTTTTGTCAGCGAAAACAGCATGTATGCGGATTACATCTTCCCCGATCTCTCCTACCTTGAGCGATGGGAATTCCACGGTTCGCATCCCTCCGTGCCGTGGAAGGTGGAGAACGTCCGTCAACCGGTCATCTCCATCCCTGGCTGGCCAACGGTGAAGGTCTTTGGGGAGGAAATTCCTTTGGGCTTTGAGGCCGTCTTGCTGGCGATCGCCGAGCGCCTGAACCTGCCCGGTTTCGGCCCGAACGGCTTCGGCAAGGGCATTCCCTTTGTTCGCCCGGAAGACTTTTATCTGAAACTGGTCGCCAATATCGCCTTTGGGGAGAAAGAAGACGGCTCCGACTCCGTCCCTGAAGCGGACGATGAAGAAGTGCGCATCTTCATGGAGGCACGGCGGCACCTGCCCAAGAGCGTCTTCGATCCCGAAAAGTGGAAGGCAGCCGTCGGGAACGATGAGAGCCTGTGGCGCAAGGTGATCTTCGTACTCAATCGCGGTGGACGCTACCAGGCCTTTGAGAAAGGCTACAAGGGCGACCAGGTAGCCAACAAATACGGACGGCTCATCAATCTGTATCAGGAAAAGACCGCCACCGCCATCAACACCATGACCGGCAAGCCCTTTGTGGGCTATCCCAGGTACTTCCCACCCGGCCTGTCCTCCACCGGCGAGGAGATCAAAGACGAAGGCTACGATTTCAACCTGATCACCTTCAAGACCATCACCATGACCAAGGCACGCACCATCACAAACTACTGGCTGCTGTCCATCCTGGCAGAAGGCTATGTGCTGATCAACGCTCAGGATGCACAAAAGCTGGGCATCAAAGATGGCGACATGGTGAAAATCTCCTCCGCCAGCAATCCTGAAGGCGTGTGGGACTTCAAGAATGGCACCAAGCGCCCGATTGTGGGCAAGGCCAAAGTGGTCGAAGGCATTCGCCCCGGCGTCGTGGCCTTCCCGCTCGGCTTCGGTCACTGGGCAAGCGGCAGCAGCGACATCGAAATTGACGGCAAAGTCGTCCAAGGCGACCCGCGCCGCTCTGTGCCGCTGCACGCCAACGCCGCCATGCGCGTTGACCCCGTCATGGGTAACGTCACCCTCAGCGATCTGACCGGCGGCTCGGCGGTGTTCTACGACACCAGGGTGAAAGTAGAAAAAGTATAACGTTCACGGGTTCCGTATTGCGTTCCACGGCCACGCCAGAGCGCAGTACGGAACCCCATTTTTTCCTTACAGGAGAATCCTATGTTCCGATTTGGCCCCACCGAGCTCCTGCTCATCCTGTTCATTGTTCTTCTGCTTTTTGGCCCGGGCCGTCTCAGCAAGATCGCAGGCGAACTGGGCACTGGCCTGCGCGCTTTTCGGGAAGGGTTGAATGGCGAAGCACGAGAGCAGGAATCCAGAAAAGCATCTGGCAAGCAGGCATAAGCCAGAAAACTTGACGTTTTGCCTTTTCGCAATTAAACTAAGCATGGCTGGGGAGTAGCCGCCCGTTTTGACGGGAAGGGTTTGTCGTCACCACCTGGTGGAACGCCAGCGGCAACCCTGCGCTCCATGCGTCGGCAAGACCACCGCGTCCCTGAGAACGTGGTGGTCTTTTTCGTTGAAACTACACAAAGGAGATGGATAAAGCAATGGTGACCTCAGATATTCTTGAGACAAAACCGTGGCACGCCCTATCCCCTCAGGAAGTGATGCACCATCTCAAGGTGCGGGAAGAGGGCCTTTCCTCGGAAGAAGCGGCTCGCCGTCTGCAAGTATATGGTTACAACGAACTCCAGGAAGCGCCTCGTCCTGGCTTTCTGGCAATCCTCTGGGAGCAAATCAATAGCTTTGTCATCTGGCTGTTGATAGGCGCCTCCCTGATCTCGATGCTCCTCGGCGACTATGTCGAAGCGATTGCGATCCTGGCCATTGTGATTTTGAACGCAGTGCTGGGCGTCATTCAGGAACAGCGCGCCGAACAAGCCCTCGTCGCCCTGCGCCGACTGGCCACCCCTGAAGCCCATGTGCTACGGGATGGGCGACATCTCTACATCCCGGCGCGCGAACTGGTGCCCGGAGATATTGTCTTCCTGGAGGCCGGCAATTACGTGCCTGCCGATGTTCGCCTGCTGGATGCGGTCAACCTGCGCATCGAAGAAGCCGCCCTGACCGGCGAATCCCAGCCCGTCCATAAAAACGCCGCTACCGTTCTGGCAGAAGACATCCCCTTAGGCGACCGCAAAAACACCGCTTTCATGGGGACGCTGGTCGTGTATGGGCGCGGCCGAGGCATCGTCGTCACCACAGGCATGCGCACCCAACTGGGCCTGATTGCGACGATGCTCCAGCAGGTCGAAGAAGAAGAGACACCACTGCAGCGACGCCTGGATCAGCTTGGGCGGGCACTTTCCATCGGAGCACTGATCCTTGTCGCCCTGGTGTTCGTGATCAATTTGTTCAATTTCAGCGATGTGAGCCTCCTCTTCCGCTCCCCCCTGGAATATCTCCGCGCCTTTGCCTCCACGCTGAATGAGGCTTTCCTGATCGCCGTTAGCCTGGCTGTCGCAGCCGTCCCGGAAGGTTTGCCGGCGGTCGTCACCATTACGCTCGCATTAGGGATGCAGGAAATGGTGCGGCGACACGCGCTGATCCGCCGTCTCTCTTCGGTCGAGACGCTCGGTTCGGCAACCGTGATCTGCTCCGATAAAACCGGCACGATCACCCAGAATGAGATGACCGTCACCCGGCTCTGGGTGGATGGCAGGATGTTCGAGGTGACTGGAAGCGGCTACAACCCGGAAGGGGAATATCTTTTGAACGGGGAAAAGGTTAACCTGGCCGACTATCCGGCTGCCCTCACCGCTATCTGGTTAGGAATTCTGAACAACGACGCTCAACTCGAAAGCAGCGGCGCAAACGATAGTCGCCAGACCTATCGCGTGGTAGGCGATCCGACCGAAGGCGCTTTGCTGGTAGCAGCCATCAAGGCCGGCATTGCGCCGGGCGATGTCCGCATCGCCTATCCGCGAGAAAGCGAAGTCCCGTTCGACTCGGAGCGGAAGCGCATGTTAACCGTGCACGATATTGCAGCGCCAAGTCCAGAAGATATTTCACCGTTTTACGATTCCTCGGTGCGCGGTTGGGATGTGATCGTCGTGAAAGGGGCGCCGGAGGTGATCTTGCCGTTGTGCACACGCTATCAACGGATGAATGACGAAAGCGTAGAAATGACAGAGGCCGCGCGCCAGGCGATCCTCCAGGCCAACAATGCCTTGAGTGAACAAGCGCTGCGCGTGCTGGCGGTCGCCTATCGCCCGGTTCCAGATGTTCCAGACCAGTCACCCAATGTCAACGAAATCGAGCGTGACCTGATCTTTGTCGGCCTGATCGGGATGATCGATCCGCCCCGCCCGGAAGTGATCCCGGCGCTGGCCAAAGCGCGGCGCGCTGGAATCCGTACCCTCATGATCACCGGGGATTATCCCAATACGGCCCGCGCCATTGCCCAATCCATCGGCCTGCTCCATCCAGAGCGTGGGCATGTGCTCACTGGCGCAGAGCTTGAACAGATGGACATCGCTCGCCTGCGAGAGGAGATTAAGCGAACCGACGTTTTTGCGCGCGTCAATCCGGAGCACAAGTTACGCATCGTCGAAGCGCTCCAGGCAAATGGCGAGGTGGTCGCCATGACCGGGGATGGCATGAATGATGCGCCGGCCATCAAGCGCGCTGACATCGGGATCGCCATGGGGATCAGCGGCACCGATGTCGCCAAACAAACGGCGGATATGGTCTTGATGGACGATAACTACGCCAGCATCGTCGCTGCGGTAGAACAGGGGCGAATTATTTACAACAACATCCGCCGCTTCGTCTTTTACCTGCTTTCTGCCAACCTGGCCGAGATTGCTATCATTTTCCTCGCCACACTCGCCGGATTACCCACCCCACTCACCGCCATTCAGCTACTCTGGCTAAACCTGATCACCGACGGAGCGCCGGCCCTGGCCCTGGCGATGGAAAAAGGGGAACCAGACGTCATGGAACGCCCACCGCGCCCCAAACATGAACCCATCATCAACCGTACTATGATGATTGGGATGATCGTGCAAACCATCATGCAGAGCAGCGTGGTGCTTATCGCTTTCGGATTGGGATTGCTCTGGCACTTACGGAGCAGTGACGCGCTGCCTGCGGGGGCCAATCCCATCCGCTTCCTGCTGGCGTATGACTGGCGCGGCCTGGATGTCCAGACTGCGGAAACCATGGCGTTTGTCACCCTTTCGCTGGTGGAACTCTTCCGGGCTTATACGGCGCGCTCCGAGAAGACTTCTCTGCGCCAACTTGGCGTGCTCTCGAACCCCTGGATGCAGCGAGCGGTGGGGCTTTCCATCCTGCTCCTGCTGGCCGTTTGTGGCATCCCATTCCTGCAGCCGATCTTCAACACCCATTTCCTGTCTCTCAGGGAATGGGTGGTTGTCTTGGGACTCTCTACGCTGCCGGCCATCGCCGAAGAGATCACCAAATTCTTCCTGCGACGCTCCGATCAATCGGCTGCCCGCACGGCTGCATAACCCAGGCCGTTAGGGCCAAGATGCGCCCCGATCACTGCGGTCACGTTGATGAGCCAGGATTCTTCCGGCCAGCGATCCCCCAGTTCCTGGCGCATCCGCTCCAGAAAACGCTGCGCTCGCGCCTCGGCGCCTGTGTGCAGGATTGCCAGCCGCTCCAGGCGAGGGAGCGAGCGCAAATCCCTGGCCAACCAGGCCTCTGCCTGAGACGGTGTACGTACCAGACCTATCGCTTTGACCATACCATCCCGCAATTCGATCAACGGGCGAACATGGAACGCCCCACCCAGTCGGGCCACCACATTCGAGACGCGCCCGCTTCGCCGTAAATACTCCATCGTGTCCAGCGCGGCTTTGACCCACAGGCGTTGACGCGTGGAACGGATGGCCTGATGGATTGCCTCCAGCGACTCCCCACGCCGGGCGGCCTCCGCGGCTGCCAGAACCTGTAAGCCCAGCCCAAAACTCAGTTGCCCACTATCTACGACCTCCACCCGCCCAGCGAACTCCTGCGCCGCCATGCAGGCGACCTGGCAAATGGCGCTCAGCGAAGCCGCGACGTGAATGGAAACGATTTGTCTCGCACCCGCCTCAAACAACTGCCGATAGGCGCGTTGAAACTCCCCGATAGAAGGCGCAGCCGTGCTTACCTCTCGAAGCGCAGGCAGTCGTTGATAAAACTCCTGGCGCGACAGATTGACCCCGTCCACATATTCCCGCCCATCCAGGATCACCAGCGCCGGCACCACCACAATCCCCAGGCGCTTGACCCGTTCAGGGGGCAGATCGGAAGTGCTATCGGTAACAATTCCTGTGCGCAAAGTTCCCTCAGACCATCCAGTTTACCGACGCTCATTATACCGCCCACCGTTCGCGATTCATCGTCCCGTTTCTGAGAGCGTCACGGTTTGGGGACATTGCCTCCTGATAATGCATCTGTTGCTCTCAATTTTCAAGCCATACCGTCAACGAATTTTTTGTGTGTTCCCCCTTCGTTGATGGCATCCTCCGGCAGGCCGTAAAGCCTGGGGCGTGCTGCCGCCGTCCACGGTCTATTCTCCACCGTCCATCGTCCTCCTGCGCTATCCCGTCCCCCGTCTGGCGGTCTGGAAAGCCTCCCCCACCACCGTCCACCATCCACTCCGCGGTCTGCCATCCGCGGCTCGCATTCGTTTATTCGTTCCCCCATTCGTTGACGGTTTGCCCCTCCCCCACAGGCTGGAAAGCATCCCCCACCACCGTCCACCATCCACTCCGCGGTCTGCCATCCGCGGCTCGAATTCGTTTATTCGTTCCCCCATTCGTTGACGGTTTGCCCCTCCCCCACAGGCTGGAAAGCATCCCCCACCACCGTCCACCATCCACTCCGCGGTCTGCCATCCGCGGCTCGAATTCGTTTATTCGTTCCCCCATTCGTTGACGGTTTGCCCCTCCCCCACAGGCTGG
>JAGHYK010000083.1 GCA_017743695.1 Chloroflexota bacterium | reverse complement strand
GCCGAAGAGACTCCAGGAACGACCCAGGGCTCCCAGCCTCCCTCCACTCCAGCCGTCATCGGCGCCTCGGGCGCGGGAGAGGAAGACCTGAGCAGCCTCCTTGAGATGGAAATTCCAGACTGGCTGGCCGGAATTTCTGCCGAAGCAACATCTTCCCAGCCTGCTGCTGAAGAAACGCCAGCCCTCGAAGCAGCCGAGCTACCGGCCTGGGTGCAGGCCATGCGTCCCATCGAGGCCATTCTCAGCAGTGAAGCAGAGGGCGCTGCCTCCCTGGAAGAGGAAAAAGAAGGACCGCTGGCCGGTTTACGCGGTGTTTTGCCTCGCGCACCAGAGACTTTGCCCTACACCCGGCCGCGCACCTATTCCGTTCGTCTCAACGTGACTCAGGACCATCAGGCCCATGTGCAGCTCCTTGAGCAGCTCATCGCCGCCGAATCTCAACCCCGTCCCCGCCAGGCTACACCCGCCCAGAAGAGCGGCCGCTTCGGATACTGGCTGATCGCCATTTTGTTGCTGGCTGCTATCCTCCTGCCGCTTTTTGGCGGAACACAGATGACCGCCATGCCAGCGCTCATACCACGTGGAACATGGCAGTTTATCGAATCGTTCAATGCCCTGCCTGCATCGCCGACGATACTTTTGGTGCTTGATTATGAAATGAGTACCAGCGGCGAAATGGAGGCCCTGCTCTTACCCCCTCTGCGCCACCTCACCTCGATCAAACAGGCCCATCTGGCCTTCATTGCCCTCAACCCGCTGATGAGCACGATGGACGAGCGGTTGCTCGAATCGCTCCATGTCGCTCAACCCCAAATGCCCCTTCCGGAGAGTGTGAATCTCGGCTATTTGCCGGGTGGCCTCAGCGCGCTCCCCTTATTTGCCTCCAATCCCACCTTTGCGGCTTCCCCGGAGGCGCGTGCCCGGTGGGAGCGTTCTCCCTTCCAGCGGGTCAAAACGCTCAGCGATTTCGACTGCGTGGTGCTGGTCACGGATAATGCCGAAAGCGCCCGCCTCTGGATCGAGCAGACAAGCTCCCTGAAATATACGCTCTTGATGGTGAGCAGTGCTCGCAGCGCGCCGATGCTTTCCCCTTACTTCTATTCTGGTCAGGCGAAAGGCATGATCGCCGGCTTGAACGATGCCGCTGCGTATGAGCAAATGAGCGGCCTGAGCGGCCTGGCGCGTCGCTACCGTGATGCTTACAGCGCGGGATTGCTCCTGGCGCTTGGGGCAGGCGGGGTCGGCGCGCTTTGGGGCCTGCTGATGCGTCGCAATTCTAAGCCACAGGAGGGGGCATGAACCTGCCCGTCGAATGGCTGAATGCGCTCTTGGGATTTGTGCTGACGCTTGCCATTTTCAGCTACCTGTTGGGTGACAATCCCCTTTTTCGCCTCACCATCCATCTTTTCGTGGGTGTGAGCAGTGGTTACATCGCCGCCGTCATTTTCCGTCAGGTGTGGCTTCATCAGCTTTTCCAGCCCCTGCTCAATCCCCAAACGGATGTCCTGTTACGCGCCTGGCTCTTGTTTTCGCTCCTGCTGGCAGTTTTCCTGTTGACGAAAATTTCCCCGCGTCTGGGGTCAATCGGCACGCCGGCAGCCGCGATCTTGAGTGGCATTGCGGCAGGATTGATGATCACGGGAGCTGTGCAGGGCACTTTGATCCCCCAGTTACAGGCAACGGCGGCTGCTTTCGATCCTTCTCGTCCGCTTGATACCTGGCTGGACGGGTTGATCCTGCTTCTGGGCGCTATCAGCACGCTGGCTTACTTCCACTTCGGCGCCGATCAGTCGCTCCGCCGGCGCTGGTGGATTCGTGTGCTTGCTTCTTCCGGGCTCATCTTCCTGGGCCTGACGCTGGGCGCTCTTTTTGCCGCCCTCTATAGTTCCACATTGACCGCGTTGATCGAACGTCTGGATACCCTGATTTCCTTCTTTCTGCGCTAACTATGCCTGTCTCCGTCATTGAAGGTGAATCTCTGCTGGCCGTGGATATTGGCAACGTCAACACGCGTGCCGCCCTGTTCGACATCGTAGACGGCGAATATCGTTTCCTGGCAACCGCCTGTGTTCCTTCGACAGCGATGGCTCCATGGAACGATGTCACCGAGGGCGTGCGTCAGGCTCTTGAGGTTCTGCAGCAACTCATCGAGCATCCTTTGCTCACCCCCAACCGCCAGCTGATCCTTCCCACCCAGGAGGATGGCAGTGGTGTGGATGGACTGGTGGTCACAGCCTCGGCAGGCCGCGCGCTGAAGACCGTTTTGGTCGGGCTTTTGAACGATGTTTCTCTGCAAAGTGCCCGTCATCTGGCGGAGAGCATCCCAGGCGTCATTCTGGATACCATCCATCTGCACGATCAGCGCCGTTTTGAGAAGCAGATAGACGCCATCCTGGCCTTGCAACCCGATTTGCTCCTCATCACCGGTGGCGTGGATGGCGGCGCCTCGCGTTCGGTCCTGCACCTGGTGGAGGCTGCTGGACTTGGGGTTTATCTACTGCCCGAAGAAAAGCGCCCGGCGATCCTCTATGCCGGCAACGCCGCGCTGGCGAAGGAGATTCGGGAAAGCCTCGCCCCTTACGCCCGTTTCCTGCAGATTGCGCCGAACGTTCGCCCCTCCCTGGACGAGGAGGACCTGCTCCCGGCTCAACATGCCCTTGCTGAATTATGCACAACGCTCCGCCGCCAGGAATTGCGTGGCATGGAGGAACTCTTCCAATGGAGCGGCGGGCATATGCTCCCCACGCACTACGCAGAAGCTCGCCTGGTGCGCTTTTTGAGCCAGACACTGGGCGCCGGGCGTTCGATCCTGGCCATGGATCTCGGCGCATCCACAACTTCCCTCTTGCTGGGGCACGATGGCCAGACCTTTGCGCGGGTTCTGCCTCTGGGGGTTGGAGAACCCCTGCCCCAACTGCTTAACCAGATAAAGGCGGAGGACATTCTTCGCTGGACTCATTTCGATCTACCCTCCCATCGGGTCATGGATTTTGCTTATCAGAAAGCCATTTACCCGCAAACGATCTCCGTCACGCAGGAGGAACTGAGCCTGGAGCTGGCCTTTGCCCGTGAAATTCTGCGCCAGGGGATGCGTGAGTTACGTCAAAGCTATCCTGAAGTGCTTCCCCCTTTCCCTGTGCTGGAAATGATCCTGGTGAGCGGAGCCACCCTCACGCGCCTTGCCCACTTTGGGCCGGCTTTGCTTGCCGTTCTGGATGCCATCCAGCCGGCCGGCTTGAGCAGCGTGCTGCTCGATCCGAACGGGTTGCTTCCCATGTTGGGGGCGGCTGCCGGGCGGAACAGCCTGATACCTGTTCATGTGCTTGAATCCAATGCCCTGATCAACCTGGGCACGGTGGTCTCTGTGGTTGCCAGCGGCGCCTACGGCACCCCCGTTTTGAAAGTCCAGTTGACCTATGAAAACGGCACAGAAGCGCGCCTGGACGTCCGCCATGGCAACCTGGAAGTGATCCCACTGCCCGCAGAGAGCACGGCGCGGTTGAAACTGCAACCAGCGTCTCACGTAGATATTGGGCTGGGACGCGGTCGGGGTGGCACCTTTACCATCACCGGCGGCCTGATGGGTGTAATCATTGATGCTCGTGGCCGTCCCCTCGGACTTCCAGAAGACGTGATCCGCCGGCGCGAGCTGGCGAAAAAATGGCTATGGACCCTCGGAGGTTAGTCATGTGGGCCCCTCGTGTGAGCATTCTCCCCATCACAACCATCACCCGTGAGCGCCGCTTACCCCTGCCTGGCAATGTGCTGGTGAAATTGAATCAACGTGTGGCAGCCACCGAGGTGATTGCGGAGGCACGATTGCCTCGCGCCCATCTGTATTTCAATGTCGCGCGCCAGTTAAAACTTCCTCCCAAAGCAGCCGCCAAAGCGATGCGCGTCCGCGCCGGCGAACAGGTCTCCCAAAATGCAGTGCTGGCCGAAAGCGAAGGACTGTTTCCCCAGCAAATCCGCTCTCCCAGGCCTGGACGCGTGGTACTGGCATCAGAAGGGGAAATCCTGCTCGAAGTGGAAAGTGTAACCCTTCCCCTGCTGGCCGGAATGCCAGGCATCGTTACCCAGGTGATTCCGCGCTACGGCGCCATCATCCAGAGCAACGGGGCGCTCATCCAGGGTGTGTTTGGCAACGGGCGCGTGGATAGCGGGCTTCTTCTCAACCTGATGGAGCGTGAAGGGGAGGTGATCAGCGCCTCCCGTCTTGATCTGAGCATGCGCGGGGCGATCCTGTTGGCGGGGCAATGCCGCGAGGCGGAGGTGCTTCGTCAGGCCGCGGAGATTCCTGTGCGCGGTCTGATCCTCTCTTCCCTGGCGCCCCCTTTGATCCCACTGGCACTCCAGATGAAATATCCCATCATCGTTACCGATGGGCTCTGGCCTTCACCGATGAACCCGCTTGCTTTTAAGCTGCTGACTTCCCACGCGCGGCGCGAAATTACGCTGAATGCCCAATTCTACGATCGCAAAGAGGGGAGGCGGCCAGAGATCGTAATCCCCCTGCCCGTCTCGCCGGAGCCAAAGGAGAACAATGTGGAGAGCTTTGCCCCTGGTCAAAAGGTCTTTATCCTGCGAGCCCCTTATGCGGGGCAAATCGGGCAGGTGATCCAGTTGCTCCCCGAAGCGGCCACCTTCCCCAGTGGTCTGCGCGCGGCTGCTGCTGAGGTTCGACTGGAAAACGGTGAGCAGGTGCTTGTTCCGCTGCTCAACATGGAACTTGTAGATTGAAATCCCAATCCATTGCGGAGGAAAACATGTACGAAGGCGAAGAATTCACCTATACTCCTGAAACTCCTGAACCTTCTTCAGAGGGACAACCCCCAGAGGAATCTTCCAATCGCACCTTTTTGATCGCGGCAGGCGTATTGGGAGGATTGATCTTTCTTACCCTGCTCTGTGCAGCGGTCTATATGTTTGTGCTGGTACCCCAGCAGCGACGGGCGCAACAGGCGCAGCAGCTCGCTGCGCAAACACAGCAAGCCCTGGTGAGCATCGGGCTGACTGGCACCGCCCAGGCTTTTGCGCTCCAGCAGACTGCCCAGGCCACGCCGCCTCCCACTGAAACGCCGCTCCCCTCGCCGACGCCGCTCATCGCCACCCCTTCCGCGACGCCTACAACGCAGCCCGATCCGCTCACGGCAACCGTCGCTGCCGCCCTGACTCAAGCAGCGCAGGCGCAGCAGACCGTCCTTCCCACTTCGACGGCGCTGCCGGCTACGGGGATCGCCGATGAAATGGGATTCCCCGGCTTGATCGTGATCGCAATGGCGTTGATCGCGGTGATTTTCCTCGTTCGTCGCCTGCGAACGGCAACTCGTTGACGTTCAGGAGAAGAAACGGGTCATGAAGAGCTATCGCAAGGAGCTATGGTTTAATCTGCCCACCCGTCGAGGCTTTGTCAACATCACCCCGCAGGTAGAAGAAGCGGTGCGGGAGAGTGGCATTCGAGAGGGATTGGTGTTGGTGAATGCCATGCACATCACGGCCTCCGTTTTCATCAACGACGATGAATCTGGCCTGCATCAGGACTTTGATCGCTGGCTGGAAACCTTAGCGCCGCACGAGCCGATTGACCGCTATCTTCACAACCGCACCGGTGAGGACAACGCAGATGCCCACCTGAAGAGACAAATTATGGGGCGCGAAGTCGTGGTCGCGATTACGAACGGCAGACTCGACTTCGGCCCCTGGGAACAGATTTTTTATGGCGAATTTGACGGTCGCCGCCCCAAACGGGTGCTGATCAAGATTATCGGGGAGTAGCCACCATTTCACGGGTCGTGATTTCAAATTGTGGCGGTCGCTCGAAGTGCTTTTTCACCGCGCACAATTCTGCAGCCCGTACCAGCGAGGGGCGATATTTCTCTGGAAAGGAAGGCGGCACCTGAATTTCCAGCTCAATTTTTTCCACCATGCCGCTGAACGGATTGGAGTGCATTCGCTGGATAATACGGATGCCCTCGGTGGGTAAGCCTCGCTGGCGGCAGAAACCGAGCACATAGATTCCAGCACATGTACCAATCGAAGCCAGAAAGACAGCAAATGGCGTTGGCGCGCTGCCTTCCCCTCCACCCATCGGAGGTTGATCGGTTTTCACCGTGTAAGGCCCAAAATGAGCATCCACTCGCGCCCCACCCGGAAAGTCAATGATCATCTCCATCGTCCAAAAACCTCCACAAAAAGGATAAGATTCGGGACATTCACTCTTTCTTAGATTGCCTCAGACGCAAAAGGTTGCAAGAAGGGCACAGTTGGTTTAGCCCGGGCAGAAGAGCAGGGGCACGTTGCTGCCCGAAGCTTCAGCAGAATTGCCTGCTCCATCGTTGCCCACGACGGTAATTGCAATGCTGCCATTCGCGCCCTGGTAGAAGTTATAGGCCTGGCTGCCAATATCAATCACGGCGCGATAGTAACCGCCGCCAATCGGGTTCATATCTGCAAAGATTCCTTCGGTACCTGCGCCGACAAAACCGTAGACCAGGTACACTGGGCCGACGCCTGATTGCGCATCGCTGACATAGGCTTCTACGGTAAGGATGCCGCTCTGGGCGCTGCAACCCTGTCCATAGTACAGCGTGTCTGGGCTGATTAAGGTAATGTTCACCACCGGCGGGGTGTTATCCACCGGCACGGGGGTGCGGGTGGGCGGAACAGGCGTAAACGTGGGCGGGATGGACGTGAAGGTGGGCGGAATAGACGTAAAGGTGGGCGGAATCGGTGTGAAAGTAGGCGGAACAGGCGTCAGTGTAGGTGGAAGGGCCGTTGGCGCCAGGGCGGTTTGGGTCAGGGAGGCGACTTCGGTGGCTTTATCGGGCGGGAGCGTTGCGGTGGGGGCGGTCCCGCCGGCTGGGGCAGCGGGCGCTTCGGGGGTGCTGCATCCGCCGTTAGGGGAAAGAAGCGCTTCTTTGACATCCTTCGAGACGCAGACCTGGACCGGTGCGCTTTCGGAGGAGCCATCGGCGGCGTAGGCGCGCGCCGCCAGCTGATATTCGCCCGGCATGGAGGGATTCCAGTTCACTTCGCCATAGACGAGCGGGGCGGCGGCGTCGGTATCCACTGCGCCGACCGGCACGCCGTTGACCAGGAACTCGATGCGGGTGATGCCGCTGCCCGATGCATGACGGGCGTGCGCTTTGAGCGGGAAGACGCCCAGCGGCAGGACGGTGCCGTTCACGGGCTGGTCCAGCCAGGCTTGCGCCCCGCTGGCGCTCATGCTCGCGCCGCCGCCAGAGCAGGCGCTGAGCAGCAAGGTGACGGACAGGAAAAGCAAGATAAGTTTTTTCATGGTGTTTATTCCTTTCTAATTTACGGAATACCCTGTACCAAAATCTCTACACGGCAGGAGGCTTCGCTGGAGCCGCCTCTCAGGATAACCGTGTCATTGATGCGCGTCCATTCCGATTTGTTGCGGGGCGCAAGCGAGCCGGACGCAACGCAGTAATGGTCGGGGGCGTTTTCGGTATCGTAATCGCTCCATAGAACCACAAAGGTAATTTCGCCCTGGTTTCCCAGGCTTTGCGCTGGAGCCTCCATCTCAAACCGCCAGTTTTGTTCCCCCTCGGTCGCACATGCCGTGCCGTTGGGGCAGCCGCCGGTTAGGATGGTGCCAACGTCGTGACTGGGCCGGTCAATAGAAATCGGTACAATTTTGCGAACGCCAATATAAATATCGCCAAAGACTTCCAGGCGGCGGTCCACGCACAAGATGCAGATATCGCCATCGTCTCGCACGCCCTCATCGGCGGTCACCCGGCCGACGACGACGGAATTGACCGTAATGCGTACCCGCCCCAGATTGGCGCAAGGCGGCTGGTCTACAAAGATTGGTTGGCTTGGCAGAGAATCGCCGCGCGTGGTCATGGCTGTAACGGTCACGCTCACACGAGCGCCGCAGGCATAATACGATGGCAGCGCGGGCATTCTCGTGTTGCGCGTCATGCGGGTTGTGCCAGGCTGACGCCGTACAATCAGATTGACTGCGGTCGTTGGCTGCGCGTCAGGACGTAACTCATCACTGACGACGGTAACGCGAATGAGCCAGGCAGTCAAATCTGCTTCGCTGTAAAAACTGTTGGCGCTCCAGTCCCAAAACAGGGTTGGCTCCAAGGGGGCGGAATCGCAAACACTCACCGCGTTATCCTCGCCCGTGGTTAGGAAAACGTCACAGTTTGCCCAATTCCGAACCCGCAGATTGGTCGGGGCGGGAATGGTGGGGCTGTCGTCGTGAATCGGCTCGAGGATGGCGGGTGGAAGTTGAATGACGCCGTTATATAAGGACAGGTCGAAGCGCGACCCGGCCGGCTGGATGCGGTAGCGCAGGAAGGAAGCGCCTCCCGCGCCGGCAGGCAGCCCGGCAGCGGAAGCCAGTTCGCGCGGCTCGAAAGCCCGCACTTCGCTGGTCAGGTCGCGGCCATCCCATTCGCTGCGGGCGTGACTGCCAGAGAAGCGCCCAATGCGCAGGCTCTGGACGCCGCGCCGTCCCCAGCATT
The DNA here is from genome assembly GCA_017743695.1 of Chloroflexota bacterium. Classification (GTDB taxonomy): domain Bacteria; phylum Chloroflexota; class Anaerolineae; order Anaerolineales; family Villigracilaceae; genus 630D-37. The sequence continues at coordinate 2,167 of JAGHYK010000083.1, read as the reverse complement.
CGCCATCCAGCCGCACCAGCCCATCGCTGGGAACGGTGAGCGCATACTGGCCGCGGTTGGGCAACTGCAGGGGCAGTTCGTAGCCCAGTTCGCCGCGCGTGGGGCGCAGCAGTCCGGGGTCGCCGGGCAGGCGCTCATAGCGCGAGCCATTGACCGAGACGTAGCAATACACGCCGTCGTAGGCTTCCTGCGTGGTCAAGTCCACCATCAGCAAGTTGAGCGATGCCGTCGTGCCCGTTCCGGCGGGGGAGCATTCGGGTCCGATGACAATTTCCACCATCGAGGTGATTCCCGCGCCGCCATTGCGCCAGACCGGCGACAAAAAGTAGCGGTACGTCCCGATGCGCGTGATGGGGCTATCGGTATAGGTGTTGACGCTGACCGGCACATTCGCCAGCAGGGTCATGGCGTCTTCGCCTGGCGCCAGGCGGTAAATGCGGTAGCCGGTCTCGAACTCGCCGCTCGTCCACCGCAGGGAAACCTGACTGCAAGAATGCGTCTCGCCGTCAAAGTGCGGGCTGGCAGGCGAGGGCGCCGGTGAACCGGGCGCGCCGGGGGCGGGCGGCGGAACAGGCGGGATGGCGCCGGGAGCGGGCGGCGGGTTGGAGCGGCGCGGCAGGGAGAGCGGCGTTCCGGGCGGGATGACGGCTTCGGGCGCGGCGGGCAGGCCCGGGTTCAGGCGGGCGAGTTCGGCGGGGGGGATTCCGGCGGCAGCCGCCAGGTCGCCCACGCGGATTTCGGTCACGCCTTCGCCGCGCGGCAGGTCATCCACATTGACCTGCACAGGCAGGCCGCTCAGGTCGGCAGTATCTACGAAGACCACCGAGGAGTCGGCGAAATCTTCTGCGCTGAAGAAGGCGCGCGCCAGCAGCACATGCCGCCCCGGCGTAGTCACCGCCCAGGGCTGGGCGAGCGTGAGCGCCTTCTCGTTTCCGTTGGCAGCGGCTGCCAGCGCGCCATCGGCATAGACTTCCAGGCGCAGGATGGGGCGATTGGCTTCGGCATAGACCATCAGCGGCAGGGTCTGGTTGACTTCGGTCAGCGCGCCGCTGTAGGGGGATTGAATCAGCACCACCGAGCGCGCGCCCTGGGTTCTGTTTTGCAGGAAGAGCCAGCCGCCTGCCGCCACGCACAGCAGAAGCAGCACAGCCAGCGAGCCTGCCAGCAAAAGTTTACTTAGTTTTCTCATATTGATTTCTCCTTTCTTTTCGTCAATTGTGTTTTTTGGCAAGATTTTCACCGTCTCGATGGCAGGTTGGGGCGGGACTGGGCTGTGGATTAACAAGTCCCATAGCTCTTCTGCCGACTTGAAGAGGCGTTCCGGGCGGCCATCCAGCGAGCGCAGCGTGCCGCGCCACTCGCCCGGCGGAGTCAGGTCGCTGGGTTCCTGCCAGATGCGCAGGATGTAGGTGATTTCCTGTCGCTTTTTGTTCATGTCAGGGCGCGGGTTGATTTTGCGCGGCGCGCCAAAAGAGCCATGCGCCCGTTCCAGCGCATAACAGGAGCAGGAGCGCCAGGAACCCCACAAGAGAGCCGATGTTTTTCTTCATGGGTTTGACCTACGGAATGGAATACGAGAGCATCACAAATTCTGTGCTTCCCATTTCGTTGGAACTGCTCGACTTGATGACGCCAACCCCCGGCGCGTACCAGGCGGAGGAGGTATCGTTGATGGAAACGGTGGTGCCAGAGAAAGACACCTCGAAGCGGGTGGAGCAATCCACGCGTAGCGCATCGAAACCGCCCGCCGGGACGCTGACCGTTTCGACACCGATGGCTTGGCATGACATGTCTATGACCGTGCGCGAGTCCACGTTTGTGCCGCCGATGTTGTGTTGACCGGCGACCACCAGGTGTTGTGTCCAGGCTGCGCCGGGCTGCAGGTCGGCGGGAAGCGTCACGCCGCTGTTCGACTCGACGACGAAGGTCGCCTGCTCATCGGCAACCGAGACGCTGGCGCCGCCGGAGGGCGTGAGACTGATGAGGCTGCCCTGCTGACATGCCCAACTTCCCCGGCGGGTGGTTCCGGCGCTGAAGACATCCTGGTCCTCGAAGCCGTTTTCGTTCAGGCTGACGATGGAGCGGGTGAACGTGCCGCTGCTGAAGCCGCTCAACTGATATTGCCAGGAAGCGCCCGGCTTCACCGGATAATAGAGATGGGCGCACG
>JAGHYK010000082.1 GCA_017743695.1 Chloroflexota bacterium | reverse complement strand
AAAATACCCTTCGTGTCTTTGTGACTTTGTGGTTTATTGTTATTTAACCACTAAGACACGAAGACACAAAGGTTGAGAAAGACCGTCAACGAATAGGGGAATGAATAAACGAATGGAGACCGCGGATGGCAGACCGCGGAATGGACGATGGACGGTAGACCGTGGACGGTGGTAGGGCAGGTTTTTAGCTTCTGCCAGGGGATGCCGGGATGAGGGGGGTGTCTAAAGGCGACAAGGGGGTGCGAGGCTCCGGGCGCGGCCGGCGGCCACAAGTCCAGCAGGATAGCGTGCGAGATGCCAGGGGCGGCCCGTATCCCCTGGGATGTTCCCTGTCTGCCAATTGCGCGCCGTGGCGGCGTTTTCTTATCTACTTGTTGGAAGAGGGGGAACAAGGGGCAGTGAAAAGCAGAGCCGGGCGCCGCTTTGGGGCGAAGGATCGGCCCAGATGCGCCCACCATGGGCTTCAATGATCGCTCGCGCCAGGTACAACCCCAGGCCGGCGCCCTTCGTCTTGCGGATGGCCGCTTCGGAACGGTAAAAGCGGTCGAAGATGTGGGGCAGATCACGCGGGTCAATGCCAGGGCCTTGATCGCTGACGCAAACGATTACCTGGTCCGGGCGTACCTGCCCCTGAATGCGGATTTCACCAGAGGGGGCGTATTTGATGGCATTGGAAATCAGGTTCGATAAGACCTGTTCCATCCTCGCTTCATCCAGCATTAAGAGGGGGAAATCGGGCGGGAATTCAACGATCAGGGTGTGGTGCGTGGTCTGGGTGCGAAAGCGCTCTGCAAGACGCTCCGCCAACAGGGGAAGAGAAACCTCGGTGCGGTTCAGTTGCAATCCGCCTGCCTGCAAACGGGAAGCGTCCAGGAGGTCGTCTATCATGTGAGAAAGGCGGTCGGCCTCTTCTTCGATGACCGTCAGACTTTCCTGAAGGATGGCAGGATCCCAGGAAGCATCTTCCTGGCGAAGCATCGAGGCGTATCCTTTGATCAGGGCTACGGGTGTGCGCAATTCGTGGCTGATGATGGAGATGAAGGTGCTCTTCAGCTCTTCGGCCTCGCGGAAGTGAGTAATATCGCGGACGGAGACGATGATATTGCGCAGGCGGTCATTGTAGATCAGGGGTGCATAGGTGATACCCACAGGGAGGGGGAAAAGGTCGGGGCGTTTCAAGTCGCCTTCGACGTAAAGGTAGCTGTGGGGGGTCAGCGGCCAGCCGCCAGCTTCGGCATCTTCAAGGGTCAATCCGTTCGGTTGACGCGCCCAGACGATGATCTCGTGATGTTTTTTGCCGATGATTTCCTGGCGCGGCCGGCCATAGAGGCGCTCAAAGGCGCGGTTGCAGCGTTCAATGGTGTGATCCGGCTCGAGGATCAAGAGGCCATCGGCAGCAGCATCCAGGATGGCGCCCAGGCGTTCTTTTTCATAGCGCACTGCGCTGTATAGACGGGCATTGAAGACGGCAATGGCGGCCTGATCGGCAAAGGCCTGGAGTAACTGGCGATCATGGGGGGTGAAGAGATCGGGATAGGCGCGGAAGATGAAGATGACGCCGATCTCTTCACCATGGGCAATCAAGGGCAGCGCGGTGCCGCTGAGCAATCCACGGCTTGCGGTATAGGTCAGTTGCTTGAGCAGGTGATTGAGCGCCTGCAGGTCGAGTTCCGCCAGGCTGCCTTCGCTCAGCAAGGGTTCGAGATAGCGCAGGAAAGCGGGGTGAATTCCCTGCGCGGCAGCGACGCGCCAGCTTTCGGCCTCACGGAGCGCAATCAGGCCGGCCTGCCCGGCGAGGATTTCAATGGAGATGCGCAAGATGCGCGCCAGCAGTTTTTCCAGGTCCAGTTCCTGGGTAATCAGGCGGGCCACTTCCAGGAGGTAATCGCGCTGGTGGATGCGAAAATCGGGGAGCATGAAGAGCATCAGAAGTGTAAAGGCATGGAGCCGCGAGAGATGTTTTCCAGGAATTCCTGGCGGGTGGCCATGCTGGTACGGAAGGCTCCATGCATGGCGGAGGTGACCATGCGGGCATCGTGCTTTTTGACGCCGCGGATCATGGCGCACAGGTGCACGGCTTCTACAACAACTGCCACGCCGAGGGGGTTCAGGATGTCTCGTAGAAAATCTGCGATCTGACGTGTCATCCGTTCCTGAACCTGGAGACGATGGGCAAACATATCCACAATGCGCGGGATTTTAGAAAGGCCAATCACCTTGCCTTTTGGGATGTAGGCCACATGGGCGCGTCCAATAAAGGGTAGCATATGGTGCTCGCACAGGCTATAGAATTCAATGTCACGCACGATCACCATCTCGTCATAGGCGATGTTGAAGATAGCGCCATTAATCATGCTTTCAACATCGGTTCGGTAGCCGGAAAGAAGCTCGGCGTACATGCGGGCGACACGGCGGGGTGTGTTCTTCAGGCCTTCGCGCTGGGGGTCTTCGCCGATTGCCTGCAGGACCTGAAAGACGGCAGCTTCCAGGGCTGGCTGGTCGAACCCCATGCGGGCAATTTGTTCGGGCGAAAGGCCATCATCGAAATCGGTTTCTTCCATGAAGTTTCTTTCTTCGTCCATGTTGTCCTCCGCGGGGTTAAAAAGGCCCGGCAGGGCGCGCCGGGCCTCGCAACGCGGAACTTTCTATCCCAGTTCTGGCTCGATCAGGCCGTAAGTGTTGTCACGGCGACGGTATACCACGTTGATCTGACCGGTCTCGGCGTTGTAGAAGAGGAAGAAATCATGCCCGAGGAGATTCATTTGCTCGATAGCTTCGTCCTCGGTCATCGGGAGGAGGATAAACTTCTTGCGTCGCACGATGGGAGAGGCGGTCTCCTCTTCTTCCACCTCCTCCAGTTCGGGGGCAGGAACGACCTCGGCGGCGGAGCGGCCATCGCCGCGGCCGCGATAGCGTCGCCCTTTGTAACGTTCAATCTGGCGCATCATCTTGTCAAGCGCAGCGTCGAAAGCGGCGAACAAATCGTCGGAGCGCTCTTCGGCGCGGAGCAATACACCCTTGACGCGGGCGGTAATTTGAGCGGTATAGCGCTCTGCGCTGTTGCGCGCCGAGCGGTTGTGGGAAAACTCCACGCGCGTCTCTTCCACTTCGTTCAGATGGCGTTCGATCTTCTGGAGTTTTTTCTCCGCGTATTCCTGTAATCGTTGATTGACTTCCATGTTTCGGCTGACTACTTCGTATTTAGGCATCATAGGTACCTCCAAGAGATAGAGAGTTTGCACGTGCCAGCGTAACCGCGTAGACGGCCTGGGCACCGGCGATCAGCAAAGCGTTTGCAGCGGAGGAAAGCGTGGAGCCGGTGGTGGCGACGTCATCTACCAGCAAAATCTGCTTTCCTCGTACCAGTTTTTCCCTGGCCTGGAACGCATTGTGTACGTTTTCGCGTCGCTCGTGGGCGGAAAGCCCCACCTGCGAGCGCGTGTCTCGCGTCCGATGCAAAGCATGTCCCAGGTAAGGCAAACCCAAATGCAAGGCAAGAGGATAAGCGAAGGTTGCTACCTGATTATATCCCCGTTCCTGATAGCGTTTCTGGCTGAGAGGGATGGGGACAATCGCCTCCACAGGCCAGTTCAAGGAGCGCACGAAATCCACGAGCGACAAAGCCAGCGCTTCCCCCAATCCCAAATTGCGGCGATATTTGAGCTGATGGAGCGCTGTGCGTATGGGATCGGCATACAGGCTCCAGGCGCGTAATTGCGTGAAGGCTGGTGGGTGCTGGCGACAGGACGGACAAAGGGATTCAAAACCGGGTTCGCCACAGTGGGGACACAGGGGAGGTTTCAGGACTTGCACTTTTCGTTGACAATCTTCGCACCAGCGCGTACCTTCGCGTCCGCAACCGGCACAACGGGGCGGGAAAAGGGCATCCAGCGTTCCCCATAGCCAGTGGTAAAGGTGAGCCTGGACTGTCATTCAGAAAGTTATGTTACTGAAGACTTTCATGATCTGGATGGCGGCCGGAGTGAGGAGCACAATGAAGATAGCGGGGAAGATCAAGAACACCATGGGGATCACCATCTTAATGGGGGCTTTGTTGGCTTCCTCTTCGGCTCGTTGACGGCGGCGAATGCGCATTTGTTCCGCTTGAATGCGCAGGACTTTGGCCAGACTGGCGCCGAGCGTTTCGCTTTGAATGACTGCGCTTACAAAGCTATTCATCTCCGGCAATCCGACGCGTTGGGCCATGCCTCGCAGCGCCTCGCGTCGGGGGATGCCTAACTGTATCTCGCGAATGACGCGCAGGAATTCATATCCCAGGGCTGTTTGCCACTTATCAGCCACTTTGGACATGGCGGCCTCAAAGCCCAGACCAGCCTCGACGCAGATGGTCAACAAATCCAGCGCATCGGGCATGGATTTGAGAATATCCCGCTGGCGGCGGCTGATCTGCCCACGCAGCCATAACTCAGGCATGAAAATCGCAAGGAAACCAGTGAGGGCGATAATCAACAACCTTTGTCCCAAGGGGGGAGGCGTGGGCGCAATCGAGTAAAGGAAGACAAAAAAGCCGACGAGCGCCACCGGGGCGATGATACGCAGGGCCAGGAAGGTCGTTGCATCCAGGCGGTAGGGACGGCCGGCCATTTCCAGGCGCGTTTCAGTATCTCGTAGCGCCTTCTGGGGAGTAAAGCGCAGGGAGAATTCCCCGATGCGCCGTAACATCGGCAGGATGATGCGCTCGCGGAAAGGCTGCTGTAGCTCTACTTCTTCTATGGAGGAGATTCCGCCAGTCTGGCTCAATTCAGCCAGGCGCATGAGGATGGGGTCTTGTTCGCTTTCTTCCTGCGCCGCCACGCGCATTCCAGCGATCACCACCCCTACGATGAGCACCAACACAACCAGTCCTGCGGTAATGCCGAGGATAAGCATCTCACACCTCGATGTTTGCCATACGCATCAGCACCACATATCCGATGATCACCAGCATTGCCGCCGTTCCCAATGCGAGGATACCGCAAAGCAAACCATTTGCAAAAAAGGTCATAAAGTAGGCGCGATTGACAAACCACAAATACACGCTGAGCAGAACCGGCAACAGGGAGACAATCGTCGCAGAAGTGCGCGCCTGCGCGGTTTTGGTTCGGATTTCGCCTTTGATGCGAATTCGCTCGCGGATCGTTTCCGAAATTGTATCCAGAATCTCTGCCAGGTTACCGCCCACTTCTCGCTGAACGTTCATGGCTGTGACGATAAAATCCAGGTCGGTGCTGGGAACGCGTCGAAGTAGATTCTCAAGCGCTTTTTCCATCGGTATCCCGATCTGGATTTCCTGAACGACGCGCCGGAACTCCTCCGAAATCGGAGGGGAAAGCTCACTGCTGACTGCTTCCAGCGCCTGGATCGTGGAATAGCCTGCGCGCAAGCCGCTCACCATCAGGTTGAGCATATCTACCAGCTGCGCCTCGAAGCGTTGCAGGCGTTGGGCCTGTTTGGTCTTGATATAGACTTGGGGAAGGATATAGCCGGCGACAACGCCAATGAGAATGGAGATGGGACTGGGTGCCATCAGGTAGGAAAGCAACCCCAGACCCCCCATCAGGACGAAGAGCAGGATGAAATATTCGGAAACTTTGAGCTTAATATCCGCTCGTGCCAGTTCGCGCGCGATTCGACTGCCGCGCGGTGTTTTTTCCATCCGTTTATTCAGCCATTCGGTCACCGCTGAACTGGCTGCTTTTTTCTCTTTTTCGGCCTCTCGTTGTTCTTCAAGATAGCGCGAGAGCCGTTCTTCGACCTGGGTCTCTGTGCGCAGGGAAATGACCAGGCCGACGATTAAAAGGAGCAGCAGAAGAACACCGCCGCCAAGCAAGATCAGTTGCATAGGGCCTCCTCCTGCTGGTATCAGTACCGCCTGCGCTCGCCGACGCCGAAAATGGAGGGAGGCAGGTGGATGCCGGCAGCTTCGATCTTGTCCATGAATTTGGGACGCAGGCCGGTCGGGCGCAAGCGTCCGATGACTTTTCCGTTTTCGTATCCCATTTGTTCAAAGACGAAGATGTCCGTCATGGTGATCACATCGCCTTCCATTCCGCTCACCTCGCTGATCTGCACCACTTTACGCGAGCCATCCCGCAAGCGTTCCTGGTGCACGATCAAATCAATGGCGGAGGCGATCTGTTCGCGAATGGCACGCGAGGGCAAATCCATGCCGGCCATCATGACCATCGTTTCCAGACGGGCCAGCGTATCCCGCGGGCTGTTGGAGTGCAGGGTGGTCATGGAACCATCATGACCGGTGTTCATTGCCTGAAGCATATCCAGGGCTTCTTCGCCACGGCACTCACCTACAACGATTCGGTCGGGGCGCATACGCAGGGAATTGATGACTAACTGACGAATGGTCACTTCGCCGCGGCCTTCAATGTTCGGTGGGCGAGATTCCAGCGTGACCACATGCTCCTGACGCAATTGCAATTCGGCAGCGTTTTCGATGGTGATGATGCGCTCATCAGAAGGGATAAACCCGGAAAGGATGTTAAGCAGGGTCGTCTTACCAGAACCGGTGCCCCCGGAGATCACAATATTTAGCTTTGCTTCCACACACGCTTTAAGGAATTGCACCGCCTCTGGCGTGATGGAGCCAAATTCAATCAACTGCTCAATCGTTAGAGGGGTTTTGGAGAATTTACGGATGGTAAGCACCGGACCGATCAGGGAGATCGGCGGGATGACCGCATTAACACGTGAGCCATCCGGCAGACGGGCATCCACATATGGGCTGGATTCATCAATCCGTCGCCCCAGCGGCGCTACAATGCGATCAATAATGCGCATCACGTGCTCGTTGTCCTCAAACGTGATTGGCACGCGGTAGATTTTGCCCTTCCGCTCTACGTATATCTTTTTGGGGCCATTGACCATGATCTCTGAGATGGTGTCATCTTCGAGGAGTGGTTGTAAGGGGCCAAAGCCAAGAATTTCGGCTGCGATTTGTTCAAACAAACGGGCACGCTCAGGCCGCGAAAGGACAATGTTCTCCTCTGCCAGAATTTGCTCAAAAAGTTCCTGGATCGTGCGTCGCACTTCGTCCGTTTTTCGTACATCCATGGATGGATCGAGATTGGCTAACAGCCGATTTTGGACGCGAGTCTTTAAATCCAGGTAAGAGCCGGCCTGTGGCGTTGGCGGAGGAGCGCTCACACGACGGGGTGGGATCGCTGGCGTGCCCCCACTGCTTTCAGGTGCCGGGGAAGATTGCTGTGGCTGAGAAGTGGTGCCACCTCCACCTTCAAGACGTTTTAACAGCGACATGCTGACCTCCTGTCTGTTTTCAGGCCTTTTCTAATTGACGAATGCAGGAACGTACCGCTTCGCTCAGTTCAAAAATCCCTCGTGCTGCTGGCTGTGAGCGAGCTTCTAAGACGAAGGGCACCCCACGATTAACCGAAGGGATAACCGTACGCTCATCGAGCGGAATCACCGCTCGCACGGGTTGTTTTAAGTTCTCCGAAATGCGCTCAGGGGTAATCGCAATGCGCCGATCGTAACGGTTGACTGTGAAGACTACTTTATTGAGATCCACGTTCAGCGTCCGCAAGAGATCCAGGAAGAGACGGGCATTTTTCAGCGCAGGAATATCTTGCGTGGTGAGCAACACAATCACATCACTTTCGTCAATTGCTGAAAGGGTAATCTCATTGAGGTATGCGGTGGTATCTACGACGATGTACGCATACATCTGGCGCAGATAGCGCAAAAGGCCCTTAAATTGTTCGGGGTCCACCCGCTCGGCATCTTCGGGGCGCGTGGGCGCAGAGAGAATATGCACTCCGGATGCGTTATGTTTGATGACCACGCTTTCGACGACATCCGGCTCAAGTGTTTCGATCCTTGGCGCCAGGTCTATCACGCTATTCTTTCCCTGCTCATTGAAGAACATCGCCACATCCCCAAATTGCAGGCTTCCATCCACAATAAGACATTGGGTATCCTCGTTGTGTAGTGCAATGGAGAGGTTAACGGCAACAGTGGTCCGTCCGACGCCGCCTTTGGGGCTGCAAACAGCAATGATCTTTCCCAGGCTGGCAGGCTTCAATCCAACCGCGGAGGGAAACCCTGAGGCAGGCAGTGGGGTATGCGCCTGAGCCGTTTTCAGACGCTCTTGTTGTGCCAGCACTCCGGCTTGTTTGACTGCATTCAGCAGCTCATCCATCAACGGAGGTTTGACCAGATAATCGCGCGCGCCGGCCAGCATCGCCCGACGCATGTAGCTGGTATCCCCTTGTACCGAAAGGATTACTACCTGGACGTGGGGTTGGCGCTCGCGGATCGTCTTCGTCGCCGTGATGCCATCAATATCTGGCATGTTAATATCCATGATCACCACATCCGGGTCCAGTCGTTGGGTCAGTTCAATGCCTTCCTTTCCGGTACGGGCTGCGCCTACCACCTCGAGAGCCGGATCAAACTGTAAAATTTTCCGCACGTTCTCGCGCGTTTCGGCAATATCATCCACGATCAGGACACGAATTTTTGCATCCGCCATAACCTCTCCTGATTTATTGAGCTGGCACTGTAATGGTATCGTTGGGCAAAGGAGGGAGCGTAAGCTGATCTACTCGCGGCTCCACAGCAAACGGGAGCTTGGCTGGAACCGGGAAGTTATACTGACTCAGGATATATTGCAACGTCGCGGCCTCCACGGCTGTCCGCGAATTATCCGTTGAATTGCGCAGCGCCAGCGTGAACTTGAAGTTATTGTACAACATCCAGGTCAGCGAAACCGCATCTTGAGGCGTGACGATCAATGTAATCACATCTGGAGGTGGTACATTTTGTTGTGCTTGATTCGCCGGGGGTTGCTGCGCTCCAGGTGTTGCTGCAGGTGCCGCTTGTGCGGATGGATTTGTGAGCAAGTCAAAATTGCCGATCTTCAAGACGACAATGTCTTGTAAAAGCATCTGACAGGCAGCGCGTGGTCGTTGAGGCTCTTGAGGTATCAGGTAATAGAACTCTCGATTTCCGAAAGCCGGTTCTGGTTCAATTCGTCCTTTGAATTCTGGTCCGGAGAGAGAAAGCGTAGGTAGCATTTCGCCCTGTTGTGTTACTCTACCGGATCCGAACAGGGTAGCCAGTTTGTTGGGCAACTGGCTTTGAAAGTCCGCATCCACGTCTTTAAACAGCACGCATCCGATGACGTTCACATGCGCATTATCCGTAACCCCATAGGAAACTGCAGCCAGACGGCTGATTGGAATAGAGATTGCGTTCATCCCCGGAGGAATGCTTGCAGTAAAAGTTGGTCCCGTAGGCGCTGGGGCTGAGGTGGAGACCATGGCTTCTGTCAGGATCACCCCTTGTTCCAGCGGATAACGGGCGATTTTGCCTATCAGGTTGTCTTTCTCGCTTTCTGTAAAATATGTGGCCAGTACTCTGTCGGGGGGGATTTCAATCGTGCCCAACAACTCTTCGGTGATCGGAGCGCCATAGGGGATATTCTGCTGGGCAATGAATACTTTGACAAAAGCCGGTGTTGGGGTCGCTGTGGGCTGAGGCGCAAGCATACCGCGCATCAAATACAACACAAGGCAACCCGCAACGACCAGGATCAATATCAGGAAAAGAAAAATACGTCCGCGGCGCATGAGAAGGTTCTCCTTTTGGAAAGTTATTTCTGCCTGTTATGATAACATTATACAGGAAAATCTGGATTACAACATCGTAAATCCAGCTCAGTGTTGGTTCAGGAATCAGGGCTGGGATGGTTCACATGGGCGTATAATTACAAGGATGATGCGTGTCTGGTTCTTGCTGTTCCTTATTGCTGTTTCCAGCGTGATGCTTTTTCCACTTCGTGCATCACCCGATGCAGAATATACTGCCCAACAGCTCATTCAAGAGGTGAATGCACTTCGGGTATCCCAGGGGTTACCGGCCTACCAGACGAACTCTATTCTGATGCAAATTGCACAGGCTCATGCAAACTACATGGCTGCCAGTGGTCAGGTTACCCATTATGGTCCAAATGGAGAACGTCCTTATCAGCGAGCGCTGGCAGCGGGCTATCCTCTTGCGGGTGATCTTTCCCAGGGTGGATTTTTCTCAGAAAATATTGTGGGTGGCTCGAATCTCAGTCCCAAAGCGGCGGTCCAGAGCTGGCAAGGGGATGCGCCCCACCTGAACACCATGCTTTCGCCGGATTTACAGGAAATCGGGGCTGGAGTGGCAGTGCGCGATGGTTATTACTACTACGTCATTGACTGTGCACGCCCTACGACAAGCCGCACTCCCCAACCCTATACTCCTGGGCCGGGGCTCCCTGCGCCGGGCACCTTTTCAGCGAGCGAATGGATGATGCCAGTATTTACTGTCACACCCCGCGAGGATGGCCGCGTTATTCATGTTGTTCAAAGTGGACAGACGTTGTGGAGCATTGCGATTGCTTATGGCGTCAAAATTGAGGATTTGCGGCGTTTAAATAACCTGTACGGGAACACGATTTATGAGGGGCAAAAGCTCTTGATCACCCGCTTACCCACAGCGACTCCTACCTCCGTGCCACCGACGGATACCCCCACTCTTTGGCCTACTGCCACGCCGCGGCCCATTGATTCCCCCATCCCCTCCCCTCCACCGACCCCAACACCGGTAACGGCACAACAGGTTTTCAACCGGGGTTGGCCAGTGGCACTTCTGGTTGTTACCGTAATGCTCATAGCGGGTCTGGCAGCGCTCATTTTCTCCGGAGAAAAAGAGAAAACAGAAACATA
>JAGHYK010000081.1 GCA_017743695.1 Chloroflexota bacterium | reverse complement strand
CCATCTGCTGTCTGCGGTCGGCAGTCTCCACCTGCGGTCTGCCGTCTGCGGTCTGCGGTCGAAAAAAAAGGGCACAGCATCCAGGGGCCTCCCTGTCACTGTGCCCTGACGAACGGCCATGCCGCACGCAACGTCGCGTTCAGAACATCATCGCATTCACTCGATCTATCGTCTCCGGCGCCGGGCGAAGCTCTGCCTCGGTCAGGCGATTGAGCGGCTTATCCACCAGGTTATACAGGTCGGTGAGCGTGGGGCGACCGGTTTCGATGTAAATCAGCCCGGTCAGCAACCAGTTGTTGCGTTGGGCCTCCTCTAACACGCGCATCGCCTGCCAGCGATCCGTGGGATTGTAATCATGCTCCAGCTTCTTCAGGAGCACAATCGAACCGTCATGCATCGTCACCTCGCGCACCGTACCTTCCTCAAAATCCTCGACGGTAATCTCCTCACGGGCCGGAATGAACGTGATGTCATGGAGCGGCGCTTCGTGATCCTTGCCCCAGGTATAGGAGTGATAGGCGTTCTCCTGGTTGTTAAACGTGACGCATGGGCTGATAATGTCCAGCACCGCGATCCCCCGATGATTGATGGCGGCCTTGAGCAATTCCTTGAGCTGCTTGGGATCGCCGGCGAAAGAGCGGGCGACGAAAGTCGCGTTGGATGCCAGCGCCTCCATGCAGATGTCAACCGGCATATACGGGTTCGTCCCCTGCTTCTTCAAAGTCAGCCCGACCTCAGCCGTAGCCGAAAACTGCCCCTTGGTCAGGCCATAAACGCCGTTGTTCTCCACGATATAGACCATGTTGACGTTACGGCGCATCACGTGCTTGAACTGCCCCATGCCGATACTGGCAGTATCGCCATCCCCGCTGACGCCCAGGCCGCGCAGCGTCGTATCGGCGAAGAGCGCGCCTGTCGCCACCGAGGGCATGCGTCCATGCAAACCGTTAAAGCCAAACGAACGATTCAGAAAGTAGGTGGGTGACTTGCTGGAGCATCCGATTCCGCTGAACTTTACCACCGTCTCCGGAAGGATGCTCATCTCGTAAAGCGCGGCGATAATCTGGCTGGCGATGGAATTGTGGCCACACCCCTGGCAAAGGGTACTGGGCAGGCCACGGTAATCGTTCTTCGTCAACCCCACCAGGTTCACCTGAACATTTGCACCACTAACGGGCAATGGTTGACTCATGTTTGACCTCCTGTTCAATCAGGCTATCCACGATCCAGCGTGCCGTGGGTGGCAGGCCATCCACGCAGGCGATAGAGCGCAAACGGGCTGCCAGTTCCGGATATTCCACGCTGAGCAATTGTTTCATCTGACCATCGCGATTCACATCCACCACATAGACCACTTCATGGCGGGCAATGAATTCGCCCACTTCTCGATGGAACGGGATGGCGCGCAGGCGCAGGAAATCGGTGGCCAGTTGATGCTCCACCTGAAGCAGATGACGCGCCTCTCGCACCGCCGGCTCACTCGATCCATATGCCACAATCCCGATGCGATTCCCATGCTCTTCGATCTGCGGCAAAGGCAGATACTGGCGCGCCGTTTCGTACTTCTTCTTCAGGCGATTGATCATGCGCTCCCAAACCTGAGGCTCTTCGCTATAGCGGGCGTACTCATCGTGCCCGGTGCCGCGCAGGAAGTAAGCGCTGGCCGGGTGACGGTTGCCCGGCACCGTCCGCCACGGGATGCCATCCCCATCTACATCCAGGTAGCGCGCCCAGTTCCCCTTGAGCTTCTCCAGGTCCTCTTCCCACAGGATTTTGCCGCGATCCATCGGCACATCCGGATAGCGGAAAGGCTCCCCCATCCATTGATTCATCCCCAAATCCAGATCGCTGAGCACGAAGACCGGGGTCTGGAGGCGTTCCGCAATATCGAAAGCGCGCCAGCCAAACTCAAAGCACTCGTTGATGGAGGCCGGCAGCAGGATGATGGATTGCGTATCCCCGTGGCCAATAAAGTTGACGAAGGTCAGATCGCCCTGCATGGTACGGGTGGGCAGGCCGGTGCTGGGGCCAACACGCTGCACATCCCAGATCACCACCGGCACCTCCGTATAGTAGGCCAGGCCGACGAATTCGGTCATCAGGCTCAGGCCAGGGCCAGAAGTCGAGGTCATAGCGCGCAGCCCGGCCCAGCCGGCGCCGATGGCCATGCCAATCGCAGCCAGCTCATCTTCCGCCTGAACGACGGCATAGGTTTGCCTGCCATCCGCTGTTTTGCGCAGCATGGGCAGGTATTCATTCAATGCTTCCGCCAGGCTGGAAGCAGGCGTGATCGGATACCAGGCAGCGAACTGCACGCCGCCGTAAATCGCCCCCAACGCCGCGGCCGTGTTACCATCTGCCATGATCAGCCCGTTTGTCTTATCCATCGGCTCGACGAAGTAGGGGTCTTTCTTCTCCAGGCTGGCTGCCGCCCATTCGGCCGCGGCTTTCACCGTGTTGAAATTCATGTCAATCGGCTTCTGCTTCCCTTTGAAGTGAAAGCTCAGCGCCTGGTAAATTTTATCCAGCTCGATGCCGAGCATTTGCGCCAGCACCCCCACATAGACCATGTTGGCGATCAAATCGCGCAGATTGCTCGGAATGCTGGGGTCTTTGCGCACAATCTCTTTGACCGGCATCGGGTAAGCAACGATGTCATCCCGCGTGATCGGCTGGCGAATGCCCTCATCGTAAAAAAGCACCCCCCCAGGGGAAACGCTGGCCTGGTCACGGGCGAAGGAGGCCGGGTTCATCGCCACGACAATCTCCTGTTCGGCGCGCCGCGCGGTGAAACCATCCTTGCTCAGGCGGATGGTGTACCACGTCGGCAATCCCTGAATGTTCGAGGGAAACAGATTCTTCCCCGAAACCGGGATGCCCATCTTGAAAAGGGCGCGTAGAATCGTCGTGTTCGCCGTTGAACTGCCCGACCCATTGACCGTTCCGACGGTGATCGAAAAATCATTGACAATACGTTGTGACATACTTCTCTCCTTCAGGCTCCTGAAATCTCAGGTTGTGGGCGATGAGAAAGTAAATCGGTATGTTCGATGAGCGCGCGGTATCCGGCTTCGTAGTCGCCGCGCACAATTGCCTCCACCATGCGCCGGTGGTAGCTCCATACCTCGCGCAAATACTCCAGGCTGGTCACCACGTTCAACCCCACCGTTTCATAGGCCTCCCAATAGGCTTCCAGCAAGCCGCTCACGAAGGGATTTTCCAGGCGGCTGTAGATCAAAAGATGCAGGCGACGGTGTTCAGGGTGGGGAATTTCGGCAGGCACACGCTGGAGCTTCGCCTCGGCGCGTTCGACGATCTCCAGAAGTGCCTGATGATCTTCGGGTTGCAGACGTTGAACCGCTTCGTACCAGTAGGCGGCCTCAATATGGTTGCGCAGCGAAGCGAAAGCCTCAAAGAGATGCTTATCGCGCGCCAGGGCATATTGCAGGCTGAGATGCACCGCCGGGAAGAAAGAATAAGGCAGGCGGCGAATGCCAGTCCGCGGCCGCACCTCCACCAGCCCCAGGGCGCGGGCCACCTCCAGTTGTTCGCGCACGAGCGCAACGCTCATGCCCAGTTCCTGGCTCAACTCCATCAGGGAAGGCAACGACTCTTCCTGACCATCATGCTGAGCCAGATAGACCAGCAACTCTGAGAGAACGGGTGAAGTGCGATTAAACATATTCATCAGATTATTCAAATTATTCGGATGGTTGCAGTATATCCAATCCTTTCGAAAATGTCAAGAGAAAAATGAAATGTGCACTCACACACCCCTGAATCAGGTATAATAAGAAACGACGAACATTGAAACGCTCACGGCGCCGGGAGATGCAAAATCGCCTGCCCCATCACAGAAACAGCATCGCCCGCCCCCCTATGAGCGGGTTTCCTGGCGCATCCTCTCCCTGGAAGGAGCACCATGATTTCTACGGCAGTCACCGATCCTCACAAGCTATTTACCTTCGGCCCGGCCGAGATCGAATATCTTCAAAACTATCTCTTTGAAGTCGAAGAACCCCTTACGACGCGCGAGCTGCTTCAGGCGTTGATCGCTCACCTGCTGGAGACGCGCCAGCGTCAGGCGCAACCGGATAATCACCAGGGTAAAATTTACTATCCTGGCGAACGCTATCAGCCAGGCGACAGGTTGCTCTTTCCCTTATTCAACTGGGCCAGCGGCACGGTGCAGCAGGTACGGCCTGGGAACAATCCGGCGCTGGGCACGTTTGAGGTCATCCATGTCAAAATGGAAAACGATCAGGAGCGCCTGTTTGCGGCTGCCCTGCCCTCTCATCCGCTGAACCAGCGCACCTTCGAGCTTCCTACCGTCGAAGCATCGCTGACCGTCGAAGGGATTTTGCAACGCGATGGGGATGCGCTGGAAAAAGAACTGGAACAGGCCCTGCTCAAGGATAAAAGCCTGGTGCGCATCGCCGGGCGCTGGTTCCCGCGCGCGCTGCTGATTGACATCCACAAAGGACAGCTCAATCTCGCCGAGGCCGTCCTGGATATGGCCGGCGGCGAACCCTTACCGACCTCCGCCCTGATGAAAGATATTGAACTGCCTCAAGGCGTGAACCCACGCCTGGCTGAGTTCTCACTGAATTATGCGCTGCAGGAAGATGAACGCTTCGACGAGGTCGGGCCGGCCGGGAAAGTCTTATGGTGTCTCCGACGGCTGGAACCACCCCAGGTACAGCATCCCCCTCGCTTCCTTGAGTACACCCCCGTCCCCACAGGCACCTCGCGCCTGAGCCAGGAGATGTTGCTCCTGGAACAGGAAGTAGATGACGAATGGAGCGACCTGGAGGTACCGCCGGCGGTGGAGCAGGCTGCCATCTCGCTCATCTTCCCGCACTGGCGCGCCGGCACGCTCCCCATCTCCCGCCGGGTGGAGAAGTTATTCCCCACCGCCTACGAATCCCAGCGCGTGCGCTTTACGCTGGTAGATGGGCGCAGTGGACGCAAAATGCCCGCCTGGGTGGTGCGCCCCTATCGCTACGTGTTCGGCCTGGGAGACTGGTACAAAGAATACAGCCTGATGCCGGGTAGCATTGTGTACCTGCGCCGGGGGAAAGAGCCCGAAGAAGTGATCCTCGAAGCCCGCCCCCGCCGCGTGACCCGCGACTGGGTGCGCACGGCGATGGTCGGCCGCGATGGCGGTATCCTCTTCGCCACCCTGAAACAAATTGTGCCCGTCGAATTCAACGAACGGATGATCATCGCCATCCCGGAAGCCTCTGCGATAGACAACCTTTGGGAAAACGGCCCCTACCGTCGCATGTCCCTGGAGCAGTTAATCCTGCAAATGATGCGTGAGCTGATCAAGATCAACCCCCAGGGACATGTGCACGCCCAGGAAATCTACGCAGCCGTGAATCTGGTGCGTCGCTGTCCGCCGGCGCCGATCCTGGCCATCCTGACCAGCCACCCGAAGATCGTCTACGTGGGCGATCTCTACTTCCGCCTGGATGTCTCTTTGCTGGAGGAACTATGAGCGCCGCCGCTCCAAAACCTGCTTTTCTCCTCCGCCCGACGGTCAACACTCCCTTCCACATTGACTTCAACTGGTGGCAGCAAAACGATCACGACTGGAGGATATATCTGCTTTCCCTGCTTTGCGAGGAACATCGCCAGCAGATAGAGACCATGCCCGAGGGGCAACTGCTGGACTGGGTGGACAACGAGACCGGAGAAGTCCACCCGGTGGATGGTGTTCAGCATTTGCTGATGACCCACTGCGCCTTGCAGCCGAACTTCATCAACGCCCACACCGCGCTGGTGGAAGCCATCTTCCGCACCCTGCTCGCCAATGGCAACCGGCCAATGACCCCGGAAGAACTGGCGCAGCGTCTGAACCGCCCGGCCACCACCATCCTGCAAACGCTGAGCGGCCCCAGGGCCTATAAGGGCATTCGCCCGATCTTCCCCTCGTAGCGTCACTGCCCCTGTAGCTCAACAGGACAGAGCAGCTGCCTTCTAAGCAGTTGGTTGTGGGTTCGAGTCCCGCCAGGGGCGCTGAGCAGGCAAAATCTTTCACAGGAGTCTCGTTTATGGTAGAGCGAACAGGCCTCTTGAAGATTGGCGATCAAGACGTCACCATTATCGGTGAAGATATGCAGGTGGGCCAGATGGCGCCCGATTTCCTCGTCCATTCCCTGGAATGGAAGCTGGTGCATGGCCTCAGCGATACTGCCGGGAAGGTGCGCATTCTGGCCGCCGTGCCCTCCCTGGATACACCCGTTTGCGATCGTGAGACGCGACGCTTCAACCAGGAAGCCGCCGCCCTCGATAAAGACATCGTGATCGAGGTGATCAGCACCGACCTCCCCTTCGCACAAAAGCGCTGGTGTGGCGCCGCCGGCGTTGACCAGGTCATGGTGCTCTCGGATCACCTCTATACCGACTTCGGCCAGAAATATGGGTGCCTGATCAAAGAACGGCGCATCCTTCGACGCGCCGTTTTCGTCGTCAACCGTCAGGGGATCGTCACCTACGTCGCCTATATGCCGGCCCTGGGCATCGAACCGAACTACGAGGAAGTGCTCCAGGCCGCCCGCGACGCCTTGCGTGCATGATCCCCCCATGAACAGGGACAGGAGAGAAAGCCATGACCGGATACCGTAAAACCAGTGAATTGAGCGAAGTGCTCCAGCTCTTCGGCTGGCAGATTCAGACCAGACCCATGCTCTGGAGCCCGCCTACCGATGTTTATGAGACCGATGAAGCCTACATCGTGCGGGTGGAAATCGCCGGAATGCGCGAAGAAGATTTTGAGATTACGCTGCAGGATAACTATCTTTTCATCCAGGGCATCCGAACCGATACTCCAGAGCGACGCGCCTATCACCAGATGGAAATCCGCTTCGGTCGTTTCGCCACCATCGTCGAGCTGCCGCCGGGGGTAAACACCCAGCATATTGAGGCTGAATACCATAATGGCTTTCTCTTCGTCACCCTGCCCAAAGCCAAACCCGCTTTCCTGAACATCCAGGATTGAACCGATATGAGCGCAGAACGCTGGTTGCAAATGGCTGAATTCCTCGAATGGCAAAGACAGGAAGAAGAACAAGCATTTCAGGCACTGCTTCCCTCTCTCTTTTCGCGCCTCTCCCAGAAAAAGGAGGAGCCGGCTGCGGAACAGGCAGGGGAAAAGAAGGAGGAAACCCCTGCGCCGCCCTCGCTGATCCCCATCCTGCCCTTGCGCGGCGTGGTGGTATATCCCCAGACTGCCGTTCCCCTCACCATCGGGCAGCCACGCTCCATCCGCCTGATGGATGACGTCGTCGCCGGCGACAGGCTGGTGGGCCTGGTGGCGGCGAAAAATCCAGAACTGGAGACGCCCGGCCCCAACGATCTCTATGCGGTCGGGACACTCTCCATCGTCCACCGCCTGTTGCGAGCCCCGGATGGAACGCTGCGCATTCTGGTCCAGGGATTGGAGCGCTTCCGCCTGGTCGAGTTCGTCCAGGAAGAACCCTATCTCAAGGCGCGGGTCGAATACATCCCGGAAACGCGGGAGGAGGGGCTGGAAATCGAAGCCCTGGTGCACAATGCCCGCACGCAATTCCAGCAGATCGTGCAAATGCTCCCCTCCTTCCCCGAAGAACTGCTCTCCTCCATCTTGAGCATCGAAGACCCCCTGCAACTGGTGTATAACATCGCCAACTTCCAGCGCATGGACCTGGCGGACGCCCAGGAAATCCTGGAGCTGGATAGCGTCGGGCAAAAGCTACGCAAACTGCTGAGCATTCTGGTCCACGAAGCGGAAGTGCTTGCGCTGGGGCAAAAGATCCAAAACCAGGCGCGCGAAGAGATCGAAAAAATGCAGCGCGAGTACTTCCTGCGTGAGCAGATGAAAGCCATTCAGCGCGAACTGGGGGAAAAAGACGAACAGGCGATGGAGGTGGAAGAATTCCGCCGCCGCATCGAGGAAGCTCACATGCCGGAAGAGGCCGAAAAACAGGCGCGCCGCGAACTGGACCGCCTCTCGCGCCTGCCCACCGCCGCTGCCGAATACGGTGTGATCCGCACCTACCTCGACTGGCTGGTCTCCCTCCCCTGGTCAAAAACCACCGAAGACAACCTGGATATTCAGCACGCGCGCCAGGTGCTCGATCAGGATCACTACGGTCTGGAAGATGTCAAAGAGCGCATCCTGGAATTCCTGGCGGTGCGCAAACTACGCCTGGAGCGCAAAGGAGAACAAACCGCCTCTACCGATGTCATCCGCAGGGAACGGGAAGGCGTCATCCTGTGCTTCGTCGGGCCGCCCGGCGTGGGAAAGACTTCCCTCGGGCAGTCCATCGCCCGCGCCATGGGGCGCAAATTCGTGCGCATCTCCCTGGGTGGTATGCGCGATGAGGCCGAAATCCGCGGCCATCGCCGCACCTACATCGGCGCCATGCCGGGGCGCATCCTGCAGGCGCTGCGCCGCATCGAATCGCGTAACCCCGTCTTCATGCTCGACGAGGTGGACAAACTGGTTTTCGATTTCCACGGCGATCCGGCCTCGGCCCTGCTGGAAGTGCTCGACCCGGAGCAGAACTCCGAATTCCGCGACCATTACCTCGAAGTCGCCTTCGACCTCTCCCAGGTCTTCTTCATCACCACGGCCAACACCTTAGAGACCATCCCCGGGCCACTGCTCGACCGCATGGAGGTGATCTACATCTCCGGTTACACCGAGCACGAGAAGATCGCCATCGCCCGCGGCTACCTGATCCCGCGACAGATACGCGAAAACAGCCTGCGCCCGGAGGAGATCGAATTCACCGAGGAAGCGCTGCAAAAGATCATCCGTCAGTACACCCGTGAGGCAGGCGTGCGCAACCTGGAACGCAAGATCGGCGCCATCTGCCGCAAGGTCGGCACGCGCATCGCCGAAGGCAAACCCGGTCCCTACCGCATCACCCCCGAACTCGTCGAAGAATTCCTGGATCACCCGCCCTTCCTGGGCGAAGAAGAGATCTTCCTGCGCACCTCCGTCCCCGGCGTGGTGCCAGGGCTGGCCTGGACTCCCTTCGGGGGCGACGTGCTCTTCGTAGAAGCTATCTCCATGCCCGGCTCCAAAGGCTTCCAGGTCACCGGCTCCATTGGGAATGTGATGCAGGAATCGGCGCGCGCCGCCCTTTCGTATGTCCGTTCACGGGCCACCGAACTCGGCATTGAGCCGGATTTCTTCGAGAAGCACGACATCCACCTGCACGTTCCGGCCGGCGCCCAGCCCAAAGATGGCCCCTCGGCCGGGATCACCATGGCCACTGCGCTGGTTTCCCTGCTCACCCGCCGACGTGTCAAACCGTTCCTCGGCATGACCGGCGAAATCACACTCACCGGGCTGGTGCTTCCTGTCGGCGGAATCAAGGAAAAGGTGCTCGCCGCCCACCGCAACGGCCTGAAGACGGTCATCCTGCCCCGTCGCAACGCCCCCGATCTGGACGACGTGCCTGAAGAAGTGCGCAAAGAGATGAACTTCATCTTCGTGGAAACCGTGGACGAAGTCTTCCGCGCCGCCCTCGAAGAGCATCCGGTAGAACCCCCGCCGGAGCCAGCGCCTGCTCCCTCCCAGGAAGCGGTGGCGGCGGTCGCGGCCCCACCACCCCAAAAATCCCGCAAGAGGAAACCACGCACCCATGACGAAAGTGCTGCTGGCTGAAGATGACGCAACCATGATCCTGCTCCTGAAAACCCTCCTGGAGATGGAGGGTTTTCAAGTGACAGGAGCGGAAACCAGACCCGAAGCCATTGTGCAAACCGTTCAGGAGGAAAGGCCAGATGTTCTCGTGCTGGATGCCCACCTGAGCGGTGGCAGCGGCCTGGATGTGCTACGGCAACTGCGCGCCCATTCCACCAACGGCCCGCGGATCGTGATGATTTCGGGGATGGACCTGCGCGAGGCATCCCTGCAAGCCGGCGCGGATGCCTTCCTGCTCAAGCCATTCATGCCGGATGACTTGATCGCCATCATTCGCCGCCTGGCCATCCCCTCCAGCTAAACATCGGACGATTCGGCGAACTGCGCCCCCAGCGCCGACCTGGGGCCGCGCCCCGCGCCCGCGGCGCTGCTGCCGGCCCGGAGCAGCACAAGCCCCCATCGCCCGCGCCTGCTCCATGTCGTCTGCGGTTCGCCATCTGGAACGAAAGGAGTACCATGAGCCTGCGTATTGCCATCCTGATCGCTTCGGATCGCTCTGCGCGCGGCGAACGCGCCGATGCCACCGGCCCGGCCCTGAAAGCATGGGTGGAAGAA
The DNA here is from genome assembly GCA_017743695.1 of Chloroflexota bacterium. Classification (GTDB taxonomy): domain Bacteria; phylum Chloroflexota; class Anaerolineae; order Anaerolineales; family Villigracilaceae; genus 630D-37. Next base: position 520 of record JAGHYK010000081.1, on the reverse strand, counting down.
CAGGGCTGGGTACTGACCGAGCTGGCGGTGCTCCCCGATGACTATGTGACCCTGCGGAACTGGCTGATGTCGCGCAGTGACAGGGGAAACGTGGATGTCATCCTGACCAGCGGGGGAACAGGGGTGGCGCCGCGGGATGTCACGCCGGAGGCCACCCGTGCGGTGATGGATCGCGAGGTGCCCGGCCTGGCGGAGGCGATCCGCGCCGCTTCGCTGAGCAAGACACCCCACGCCATGCTCTCGCGCGGCGTGGCAGGCATTCGCAAGCGCACCCTGATCGTCAACCTGCCTGGCAGCCCGAAAGGCGCCCTGGAGGCGGTACAGGTGATCGCGCCGGCCCTGCCGCACGCCGTCGAGCTGCTGCAGGAATCTCCCCACGCCGAAGCCGGGCATCGCCTGTAACTCCACAAACACCCCGTAAACGGGGCCAGGGGTCTCAACCCCGTAGACGGGGCCAGGGGTCTAAACCCCGTAAACGGGGCAAGGGGTTCAGGCCAGAACGTGGCGGGCGATCACCAGG
>JAGHYK010000080.1 GCA_017743695.1 Chloroflexota bacterium | reverse complement strand
GCGGCTCGCAATGTAACGGTAGAAAATTTTCTACCGCAACGGTAGAAAATTTTCTGCCGCAACAAGGATGGGGAAGGGTAGAGGAGTTCAAATTTCCTGAAGGAAAGATACACTACCTCCTGAACGAAAGATACAGTACCGGCGGCCAACCGCTGTACCGCCGACCTGTGGTCGGCCTTGCTGGACCAGGCAGAGCCTGGTGATACGCTGTTTGCTCGTGCCCTGCGCTCGCATTTTGAGCCGGGGTATCTCCCTGGCGGTCTGGAAAGCCCGTCCTACCAGTTACCGTTCACCGTCCATTGTCCAACCGCGGTCTGCCGTCTGCGGTCCGCGGTCTGACAGGCTAAAGCCTGTCCTGCGGAGAACGAACAATGTGCCGCGGGCTGGCAAAGAGCCGCAGGCGCGGCAGCGGAGCTACAGGTCCCAGGAGGAATGCGATGTCGTTCTGCGCATTGAGGGATAGGAAAGAGTCGCGGGTTTGTGGTAAAACTATGCCATGCTCGAGGTCCATCAAATCTATAAAACTTATGAGGGGAGGCCGCTGCTTCAGGGCGTTTCGTTTCACGTCGCTGTGGGCGAAACGGTTTGTCTGCTTGGGCCTTCGGGGAGTGGGAAATCTACGTTGCTGCGGATCATCGCCGGGCTGGAGGAGCCGGAGGCGGGCGATGTTCGCTGGAATGGGCGATCTATCCTCCACCTGCCTCCTCATCGGCGAGAGATGGGAATGGTGTTCCAGGATTATGTGCTTTTTCCGCACTTAAACGTGGCGGACAATGTGGCCTTTGGGTTGAAAATGCGGGGGGTGCCCGCTCAGGAACAGAAACGCCGCGTGCGGGCGTTGCTGGAGCAGGTGCATTTGCACGGTTTTGAGCGGCGACGGGTGACGGAGCTTTCCGGCGGGGAGCAACAGCGGGTTGCGCTGGCGCGGGCACTGGCACCGCGGCCGCAGGTCTTGATGTTCGATGAGCCCTTAGGAGCGCTGGATCGGGCTTTGCGCGAACAGTTGTTGCTGGAATTGCGCGGGCTGCTGCGCACCCAACCCGTCGCGGCTATCTATGTGACGCACGATCAGGAAGAAGCGGCTACCATCGCCGACCGTTTGTTGATCCTGCATCAGGGGCGGATTGTGCGCCAGGGGAGGCCTGAGGAGGTCTGGGCCTCTCCGGGGAGTGTATGGGTGGCGCGCTTTTTGGGGGTGGGAAATTTGCTCACCGGCTTTTACCAGGAAGGCACCATTCAAACGGATTGGGGCCGCTTTCCGCTGGTTTGCCCTGCAGGACACGCGCATCAGAGCGGGGAGCGCGTGATGGCGCTGCTGCGACCCCATGAGGTGGAGCAGGTCACTGCGACAGAGGGGTGGCCGGCGAAGGTGACCGATGTGATTTTCCAGCAGGATCGCTTCCGCGTCTATCTGGATTCGGAGCACTATGTGTTCCTGCCCCAGGCGCCTCGCAGGGGAGCACAAATCTATCTGCGCCTCAAACGCTCCCATCTGGAATGTCTGGGAGGGGAAGATGAAGCGGGGTGATGCGATTCGCGTGCTGAAGCGTGATCTCTCCGGGGCTGTGACCTGGGAGTACTCCGGGCGCGTGCTGGCTTTTTCGCGCGGCGTGCTCCGGATCGAGGCTTTCTTTGATCGCCAGGATATGCCCTTTCAGGATACCTGGCTCAAGCGGCAGGATCGGTTTCTGGAGACCTATTACACCTGCCGCTGGTACAACATTTTTGAGATTTACGATCGGGATGATGGGCGACTGAAAGGCTGGTATTGCAACATTTCTCGCCCGGCAGTGATCGGGGAGGGGAGCGTCTCTTTTGTGGACCTGGCGCTCGATCTGTGGGTCACGCCGCAAGGGGAGCAAAAGATACTGGATGAGGAAGAGTTCCTGGCTCTTCCTCTTGATGTCCAAACCCGCCAGCAGGCCTTGCGTGCGCTGGAAGAGGTGCGCCTGCGCTTTCGACGCCGGCTGCGCCGCGCGACTTAGCCGCGGCTGCGCTCCAGAAGCTCGGCGGTGATGCGGGTGTTGGCTTCGATGTCCATCAGCAGCGTAATGGCTTCACCCGTCGCATAGAGGAAGAGCGCGATCATTCCGCCGTAGATCAGGAACACCAGGCCGGTGATCAGCCCACCGATCAATCCGGCTCCCCCTACGTCTCCCAATCCTGCTCCCCTGAACAGGGAACGACCCATGAAGGGGGCGCTGCAGGCGCCGAGGACGGTTAATACTGCGAGGATGACCGCCAGGACTTTGTAGATGATGGCGATCACACGCAAGGCTGGATAGCGATTGGTTTTCATGGCCTTCTCCTTGTGGAAAGTTTTTGCCGGTGGTGGGATAGCCACCACAAAAGCACCATGCCGAATAGGAAGAACAGAATGGGAATGAGCCAGGCGAGCAGCGTGGTGAGCGCAGCCAGGATGTCCTCAAGGATGCTGACCGGCGTGTTGGCTGCGCCGGCGGTGGTCGCCGTGATGGCCGGGCGGATCACCAGGGATTTGATGCCATGAACCGCGCCTGCTACGAGCAGGCCGCAGATCATTCCAAGCACAGGATGAAGCTCGTGGATGACATGGGTGGCTGCGGCAAACAGGATTGCCCCGGCGGCCGGGCGGATGAAGGTCTGGATTGCATCGTTGAGGTGATTGATGGCCGGGATTTTATCGGCCAGCATTTCCACAATCACCAGCAATCCCAGCACGATCAGCACCCAGGGGTTGGCCAGCGTATTCCATGGCGGGGACAGGGTGATCCAGTTCGTATAATGGGCTATGCAACCGGTAATCAACAGGGGAAGATAGGCATTCAGCCCTGCGCTGGCGGCCAGGCCAAAAGCGGAAAAGAGATTCAACCATTCCATCGTTTATGAAGAGTATACCCGATTTGGGTGGATATTGCCAGAAGTTTTGCGCCAATAGTTATGAGCGATTGCCATGCTCCCATCCAGCTTTTGCGCTGCGCAGGATGGAACGGATGTCCAATGGCCTATTAACGCTGAAAAGCCGCCCTGTGGAGCGGCTTTTCGGTATAATCGGGTTGCACGATACGCTTAGCGGTGGGCGTCAATGTAGGCGACTGCCTCGCCGACAGTGGTGATCTTCTGGGCATCTTCATCGCTGATCTCAGCTCCGAACTTGTCTTCAAAGGCCATGATCAGCTCCACCAGGTCCAGCGAGTCGGCTTCCAGGTCTTCACGGAAGCGGGCTTCGGGCGTCACCTTGCTCTCGTCCACGCCGAGCAGCTCTACGATGATCTTCTTGACTTCTTCAAACGTGTCAGACATGATGATCCTCCTGAGAGTGAGTGCAAATTGCGTATATTGTAATCGCTCTTGAATTTCTGTCAATCCCAATCCTCAGCATAGGAACACGATTGTATGCCAGAAGTTACGCCCATTGATCGCCGCAAGGCAGACCATATTCGCATCAATCTGGAAGAAGATGTCCAATCGGCCCGCACGAATGGGCTGGAGTATTATCATTTCATCCATCAGGCGCTGCCGGAACTTGACCTGGAAGCCGTGGATCTTTCTCAGGAAGTTTTCGGTGTGCGCCTGCGGGCACCGATTCTGATCAGTTCCATGACCGGCGGCACGGAGAAAGCGCTGGAGATCAATCGCCATCTGGCGGAGGCAGCCGAGATCAGCGGGGTGGCGATGGGGGTAGGCTCACAACGCGCTGCCCTGGAACATCCGGAACTGGCAGAGTCCTTTCGCATCGTGCGCCGGGTGGCGCCCCATGCCCTGCTTTTTGCGAATCTGGGTGCTGTTCAGTTGAATTACGGATATGGGATTGATGAGTGTCGGCGCGCCGTTGAGATGATCGAAGCCCAGGCGTTGATCCTGCATTTGAATCCCCTCCAGGAGGCGCTTCAGGTGGATGGCAATACCCGTTTCTCCGGCCTGCTTGGCAAAATCGAAGCCGTGTGTCGTGCGCTGGAGGTGCCGGTGATCGTCAAAGAGGTGGGTTGGGGGATTTCCGAAGCGACGGCGCGTCGGCTGGCAGATGCGGGGGTGGCTGCGATTGACGTGGCCGGCGCAGGCGGCACTTCCTGGTCGCAGGTGGAAATGCACCGTGCACCCGATGCGTTCAGCCGCGAACTGGCGGCGATCTTTGTCGAATGGGGAATTCCCACCGCACAATCTATCCTGAACGTGCGTAAAGCGGCGCCGGGGATGACGATTTTCGCCTCCGGAGGGCTGCGCAATGGGCTGGAAATCGCCAAATGTATTGCGCTGGGAGCCACCCTCGGAGGCATGGCTGGCCCGTTCCTCAAAGCCGCCGTTGTTTCCACCGAAGAGGTGCTGCAAACCATCCGCCTGGTGACCCGCCAGATTCAGGTGACCATGTTCGCCTGTGGCGCGGCGACGCTGGCCGATCTCAATTCTGAACGCCTGGAGAGGGTATCATGAAACTCTCGTTCATCCTGCAGTCTTTAGAAAGCGAATTGCAACGTCAAATCGCGCGATTGGAAGGGCTATCGGCTTTCCATGAGATGCTGACCTATCACATGGGTTGGAGTGGAGATGGCGCCGGCGCGCAGGCGCAGGGGAAACGAATTCGGCCCCTGCTGCTTCTCCTGACGGTCTCTGCGTGCGGGGGGGAATGGCAGAAGGCGTTGCCCTTAGCAGCCGCCGTGGAACTGGTGCATAACTTTTCGCTGATCCATGATGATATTCAAGATCGCTCGCCGCTGCGCCGCGGCCGCCCGACGGTGTGGAGCCAGTGGGGAATTGCTCAGGCGATCAACGCCGGGGATGCCATGTTTATCCTGGCCCAGCTTGCCCTGCTCGATCTCGGTACAGTGCTACCGCCCCAACGCGTCTTGCGCCTTTCAGAAATTTTCCAGCAGGCCTGCCTTGAGCTAACGCGTGGGCAATTCCTTGATCTTTCCTACGAGTCTCGTACCGAGATCGGTCTGGACGAATACTGGCGAATGATCGCCGGCAAGACGGCAGCCCTGCTTTCGGCAGCTACCTGGATGGGAGCGATCTTCGCCGGGGCAGAGGAGGAGATTGCCGATGCCTATCGCGAATATGGTCATTATCTCGGCCTGGCCTTTCAGGTGCAGGATGATTACCTCGGCATTTGGGGGGACGAGGCGATCACCGGCAAGTCGGCTGCTTCCGATCTGGTGAGCGGGAAAAAGTCCCTGCCGGTCGTCTTTGCGCTGGCTCAGGAAGGCCCTTTCGCGGCGCGCTGGCGAGAGGGATTGATCGCCCCTGAGGAAGTGCCCCACCTGGCCGAGCAGCTTATCCGCGAGGGGGCGCAGGCCTATACTCGCCAGGCGGCCGATCAGATGACCGATCTGGCCCTGCAGGCGTTGCGCCGTGCCGATCCTCAAGGGGAGGCCGGGGAAGAGATTTATCGGCTGACGCGCGCCCTCCTGCAGCGCGAGGCGTGAGGAAAGGCGCCAACCCCAGCGGTTGAGGGATGGATACGTGTACAGGGACAAACATTCCGCCAGAAAGCAGGTATACCTTGCCTGCCCATTTCTTCTGAGGGTCTGTGAGCGTGATGAGATCGCTTGATCGGGAAAAGCTCGAATCCCTGCTCAGGGAAGCATGTCTCCTGACGCAGGCCTCCTGGGCTGTGTGGGCGGATCGCGCCTCCGGGACGTGGCAAATCATCGCCGCGCATGGGATACGAGGCCCCCTTCTGGTACGACTGACGGCGCACATCCAACAGACTACGGTAGATAGCTGGATGTGTGGTGCTTTTTCCAGCAATGCTTTGCGTTCCCGTACTTTCCCTATCGAGGGGCTATCTCCGAAGCGCGTGATGCTCCTCCCTGTCCCCGGCACTTTTTCAGCCATCCTGGTCTCTGGCGAACTCGAAAAAGAGGGGCGACGATTGTGGCGCTCGCTGGCCGCGATGCTCTCGATGTTCCACGCAGAGGCCCAGGGACGAAACGTTTCTCTGCTTTCGGAAAGATTGCTCGGCGATCTGCCCCATGTGCTTGAGATCGTGCTTGAGGAACTGGTGAAGATGATGCAGGCCGAAGGGGGGTGGCTGGCGGTTCATCGAGCGGAACGGTTGGAAATACGATACCAGCTCCATTGTCCCAATTCGCAGGGGAAGACGCTTTCCCCGGAGGGGGCGCCGCTGGTCTATCGCCTGCTGCGGGCGCGCGAGCCGATTGCACTGGATCCCAGCCGCCCCGAATGGAAATATCTGCCGTTTTTTGGTGAAGGAGAGAACCAGGCGCGGGGTTGGTTGGGAATTCCGTTTTATGCTGGCAATCGTCTGATTGCGGTGCTGGTTTTATGGCGCAAAACGCCGTTTCTTCCGGGTGAGAAGAAAGAAGCAGAGAAACAGGCTCGGATGGCAGGCCCTGTTCTGGAGGCCAGTCTGCTTTTTGAAGAGATGGCTGGCTATCTGCATCGCCTGGCCTTGCTCAACGATTTTGTGCTGACCATTTCCGCCGCGCAGAGTGTTGAGCAAATCATCCGTCGCACTTTTGCCTTCCTGGCGCGCTCCTTCAGCCCGGATGGCGCGTTTTTGCTGCTTTTGAATGGTGAGATGGTGCGGGAATATCGTCCCCAGGATTCGCGGCTGGAAACGCGCACCATGCCGCTTGCCATGCATCCATTTGGAGAGTATCTCGCCGCGCGGCGGCGCAGCAATATCCTGGAGGGGGCAGAGGGGGAGGAGATGCGCTCGACGCTCTACGCTCACCTGCGACATCGCGGACAGACCATTGGCCTGTTAGTCCTTCAGCGTCGAATGCCCAAGGCCTTCAAAAGCCATGATGAGCAATTGTTAGGTGTGCTCAGCGGTCACCTGGCATCCCTGATCGAGTACAGCCAGCTGCGCGAGGAGGCCGAGGCGCGCGCCCGACGCCTGGGATTGATTCATGAAGTGGTAGAACAGATCATCGTCTCCTCCGATCTGAACGAGATCGTCCAGATCGTTGCTGATCTGCTGGTGGAATATTTTCACTATGAATTTGTGCAGGTGCAGTTGTTCGATCCGCCGCTCTCTGGCTTTGCCGGAAAGCACCCGGAGATCGCTACCGCAATCCACGGAGAAAAATTTGCCCGGTTCCTGACCCAACGGGCGCTGCAGGAAGGTCGCAGTTTGCTGCTCAATACTCTGCCTGCGGAGATAAATGAGGAACTTCCCTGGAAACCCGGCTCGGCTGTCGTCGTGCTTTTACGTGAAGGCGCAGAGGTGATCGGTACCCTGCAGGTTGGCAGCAGTCAGCCCCAGATGTTCGGCGAGATCGATCTGCTTGCGCTGGAATCCCTGGCGGGCGTGCTCCGCGCGGTGACCCGGAATGTCAAACAGTACATCTCTTTGCAACGTACCGTTCAAGAACTTCGCGCGACCCAGGAACAATTGCAGCAACAGATGGAAATTCAACAGATGACGGAGCGCCGTCTGCTCCAGGCAGCCAAACTGGCAGCGGTGGGGGAAATGGCAGCCAGCGTTGCCCATGAACTGAATAACCCCTTGACCTCGGTGGTCGGATTCGGTGAGCTGGTGCTGGAGAGCCTGCCCGAGGATTCAACCGCCCATGCGGATATGCAGATCGTGCTCAGGGAAGCGCGGCGGGCGCGCGAGGTGGTGCGTCGCTTGCTGGATTTTGCCCGCCAGGGAGAGATCACGCGCACGCGCTATGATTTCAATCAAATTATTCAGGAAGTGTTTCCCCTGGTGCGCCATCTGCTCCATCTCAACGGGATACGCGCCCATCTGGAACTGGCGGATGGGTTACCCTGGGTGTATGTCAGTGTGAATCAGATCAAGCAGGTGCTGCTGAATCTTATCCATAATGCCATTCAGGCAATGCCTCTGGGAGGCGATTTGATCATTGTAACCCGCCAGGGCGAGCGTCAGCATCGCCCCTGGATCGTGTGTCAGGTCAAGGATACCGGGATCGGCATCCCGCCCGAACATCAGGAGCGCATTTTTGAACCTTTCTTCACCACCAAAGCGCAGCAGGGTGGTACCGGCCTTGGCCTTTCGATCAGTTACAATATCATCACCGATCATGGTGGAATGATTGAAGTCCAGAGTGAGCCTCAGAAGGGCTCCTGTTTCAGCATCTGGTTGCCGCTATGAGCCTGTCAGAGCGACATATCCTTGTCCTGGATGATGAGCCGGGGATCACCCTGCTCTGTGAGCGGCTGCTGCGACGGGCGGGGGCGACGGTGGCCGGCTTCACTTCGGCGGCGCCGGCGCTGGAATATTTGCGTCAACAGCGCGTGGACCTCCTGATCGTGGATATTCGTATGCCTGATATAGACGGCTTTCGCGTGATTAACCTGGCGCAGGAGTTGCAGCCAGATATTGCCATCCTGATCATGACCGGTTACGGAACGCTTGAAACGGCCATCCGAGCCTTGCGTCAGGGAGTGGATGGGCTTCTCCTTAAGCCCTTTGCGGAGGGGAAGGAACTGCTTCAGGCCGTGCATCTGGCCCTGGAAGACCATCAGAAAAAGCAGGATGCCTCACGCCTGCCGGTGCTTCGTGACCTGTTTCAGGTAACAGAAAGGCTGTTTTCGGAGACCGATCCTGAACGTTTGAAGGAACGCATTCTGGAGGCGATTCGGGCGCAGCTTCACGCCTCGAAGGCCGCGCTTTTCAGAGAGGAAGCCGGAACGCTGCGCCTCTGGCATGGGGATTCGCTCATACTTCCTGTTTCCTTTCTAGAGGAGATTGTACAGGAAGGGAAGTCGCTTCTGGTGGATTCTCGCACTCAAGACCCCGACGCGGCTGCCTTTCTCCAGGCGTATGCGCTGCTTTCGGCGATGTTTGTCCCGCTCACTCGTCACGGGGAAACTCAGCTTTATTGCGCCGGTCGCTCCGATGTTCCATTTCGGGCGGTGGACCTGGAGATGTTCACCTTGCTGGCGCGCCAGTCTTCGGCTGCGTTGGAAAATGCGCGCCTCTATGCCGAACTTCGGGCATATGTGCGCGAGGTGGAGCAATCACAGCGGGCACTGATACAGGCTGAAAAGATGGCCACAGTCGGAAGGCTGACCGCCTCTATTGCGCACGAAATTAACAATCCCCTCCAGGCATTGGAAAACTGTTTGCACCTGGCGGGTCATCCGGAGCTACCGCTCGCGGAACGTATGCGCTATTTTGAGCTTGCGAAAGGTGAATTGGGGCGGTTGCGCACCATCGTGGGGCAAATGTTGAACTTCTATCGCCCCGCCGTTCAGTATGAGCTTCTTTCTATACCGGAAATCTGGGAGAATGTCCTGACGCTGATGAAAGGGACGTTAGAGCAACATCACATCTCTGTGGAAACCGAATGGCCGGCGGAGATGCCAAAAATAAACGGTGCAAAATCACAGATACACCAGGTACTTTTGAATTTGCTGATCAATTCCATCGAAGCGATGCCAGAGGGCGGCAGCGTGCGGCTATGGGCCAGGGTGCAGAATGGCACGCTGGAAGTGTATTTTCAGGATAGCGGGCCGGGTATCCCGGCAGAGCTTCAGCCGAATATTTTTGAGCCTTTTTTCAGTACCAAGCAGGGAGGCATGGGACTTGGCCTTACCGTCAGTTACAATATTGTGGCCTCGCATGGCGGTCGCCTGGAGTTGATCCCGGAGCACAAAGACGGGGCCTGTTTCCGAATTTCGCTGCCCGTTTTGATTCCTTCTGATCCCGAGGTGCAGCATGAAACCCACCTTACTGATCGTGGACGATGAGCCGATTACTGCCCAATCCTTGATGGATATCCTGCGCCTGGAAGGGTATCATGTTGAAGCGGTCCACAATGGGCCGGCTGCGATAGAGTACGTGCGAACGCATCCAGTGGACTTGATGATTGTGGATTTGCGCATGCCGGGGATGAGCGGCGTGGAGGTTGCCCAGGTGGTGAACCAGATCTCTCCGGAAACCGAGATCATCTTTCTGACAGCCTACGCCAGCACGGACTCAGCCATCCAGGCATTGCGCCTGCGGGTGCATGATTATTTGATCAAGCCGGTTGCGCCGCAGGAGGTGATCAGGAGCGTGCAAAAGGGGCTGGAACGCCGGGCCTCGCGCCTGAGCGCTAAGGAAAAACTCATTGAAAAAGAGGAACGCGGGCAGATTTTTGAACTCCCGAATGGCGTTCAATTTGATCTGAATCGTCGGCTGGTCTGGAAAGGCGAGGAGCAAGTCTTCCTGACCGTCGCTGAAAATCGCCTGTTAGAAGTGCTGCTCACAGGGGCCGGAAAGGTATTTTCGCATCGCGAGATCATCTTGCTGGTACAGGGCTACCATGTTGCTCCGCACGAAGCTCCGGAACTGGTGCGTCCCATGGTGAGCCGCTTGCGCCAGAAGCTCTCCATCTTTCCAAACCTTGAAAAGTGCATTGTGAGCATCAGGGGAAGCGGATATATGTGGGATGAAAGAGAGGCGAAGATGGCCGGATAGAGAAAACGGGTCATCGCCTGCCACAACTCATCCTTGTTACGGTATAAAATTTTCTACTGATCAAGGAGCAGGCAGGCGATAAAATCCTCGCAAAACCGCAAAAGCAGGCTTGCGATAAATGGCATAGCCCTTATCGCTCGGCCCGCTTTGCGTCAGGTCGGTCGGCATCCACGTCCACCAGAAAATCCCCTGCAACCAGGGCTGTGTCATACTCAAATCCAGAATAGTCTGGTAGGCCATAGCCTGTTCTTGCAGATCAAGCGGGGCATCCGTGCCCCAATCCCATGGATGCCGATTGCTTCCATCCACACTACGGTAGCCGATTTCGGTAAAAAGCACAGGCTTATTCCAGGTTTGCGAAAGGGCGTTGAGCTGGTTGAGATAAGGTTGCCAGCCGGCGCGCAATTCGGCCAGCGTAGGATTATTCTTATT
>JAGHYK010000079.1 GCA_017743695.1 Chloroflexota bacterium | reverse complement strand
AAATTTTCTACCGCAACAAGAAAATTTTCTACCGCAACAACGATGGCAGTGGGGGATGGTTACTTTCGTTCTCGAATTTCCTGAACGAAAGATACACGACCGCGAAAACGCGCTATAATCCCCGCAATCTGCCATCCAAACCACAGATTCTTGATCAGGATTATACGCCCCCTTCCGAGAATGTCAACATGAAGAAAAGGCCCCGTTTCGCTGATCTTTTCCAGGATTTTCCATTCCCCTTTTGGGGAGAGCTACCGGCGCACCTGGCAATTGAGCACATTGTGACCAATTCGCGCCAGGTACGGCCGGGCGACCTGTTCGTGGCCATTCCCGGCGTGAACAGGGATGGGCATGACTATATCCCGGATGCGCTGCAACGCGGCGCGGTCGCCGTGGTGGGGGAAAAGGCGCTGGAGCTTCCAGTCCCGTATGTTCGAGTCGAGAACGCGCGCCAGGCGCTGGCATATCTGGCTGCGGCCTTCTACGGCCATCCAGCGCGCCGCCTGACGGTGATCGGTGTCACCGGCACCGATGGTAAGACAACCACCAGTAACTTGATCTACCAGATTCTGCTTGCAGCCGGTTTGCGGGCCGGGTTGATCAGCACAGTCAACGCCGTGATCGGGGATCAGGTGCTGGATACCGGCTTCCATGTCACCACGCCGGATGCCCTGGATGTCCAGAAGTATCTGGCAATGATGGTAGAGGCCGGCCTCACGCATGTCGTCCTGGAGACGACCTCGCATGGGTGGGCGCAGTACCGGGTAGATGCCTGCGAGTTCGATGTGGGTGTGGTGACCAATATTACCCATGAGCACCTGGATTACCATGGCAGTTATCAGGCCTATCGGGCGGCCAAGGCGCGCCTGTTTCTCAGCCTTGCCGAAACGCGCCCCAAACCTCAAGGCAACCCGCGCCTGGCGGTCCTCAATCAGGATGATGCCTCGTTTGAATACCTGCGCCAGGTGACGCCGGTTCCCTATCGTACCTATGGCTTGCGCTCGGAAGCGGATGTGCAGGCCGGACAGATACGCCAGAGCGCTTCCGGGCTGGAATTTGAGGTCACAGGGCGCGGATGGCGCCAGCTCGTTCGCACGCGACTGGTGGGAGTGTATAACGTGTATAACTGCCTGGCGGCGATAACGGCGACCGTGGAGGGGCTGGCCATTTCGCCCCAGGCGGCTGCAGCGGGCATCGCGGCCCTGGAAGGAGTGCCGGGGCGAATGGAGCGCATGGATCTGGGGCAGGATTTCATCGCTATTGTGGATTTTGCTCATACGCCGAACGCTTTGAAAGTGGCGCTGGAGACGGCGCGCCAGATGACCCGCGGCCGGGTGATCGCCGTCTTTGGCTCGGCGGGGCTGCGAGATCGCCAGAAGCGGCGGATGATGGCGGAGGTTTCCGCTGAGCTGGCGGATGTGACTATCCTCACGGCGGAAGACCCACGCACCGAATCGCTGGAAGGGATCCTGGAGGAGATGGCGGCGGGCGCGCGGGAACGGGGCGCGGTCGAGGGGGTGACGTTCTATCGGGTGCCGGACCGCGGCGACGCCATCCGCCTGGGGGTGAAACTGGCGCGTCCAGGGGATGTGCTGATCGTGTGCGGCAAAGGACATGAGCAGTCCATGTGTTTCGGCGAGATCGAGTATCCCTGGGATGATCGTCAGGCGCTGCGGGCTGCTCTGGCGGAACATCTGGGGATTCCTGGCCCTGCGATGCCTGTGTTGCCGACCTCGAAAAATTTCAATGAGAGCGCACATCGGCTTGAGGCGTGAGCTGGTAACGCTTGTGACGGTCTTGCTCTTGCTGGCCTGTACACCCACGAGCGCCGCGCCCGAGGCGACACCCTCCTCTCCCCCTCCTCCAACCTCGACCCCTTTTTCTCCACGGACGGCTACGCCTCTTCCCGAATTCTGGATCGTCCATACGGCAATTCCTGCAACGCTCACCCCTTCTCCTACCGCAACGCCCCCGGCTACTGCCACTGCTTCTCCGACCTCTCCGGTGGTGGATTCCACGCCTGTTCTGCCGACCGCGACGCCTTCCCCTGGGATTCCGCGGCCGCATTATCGTCTTGTGGCCCAACTGGATGCGCAGCGGCCTCACCTGGACGTGGAGGCCACGATTACGTATCCCAACATGACCTCACAAGTGCTATCTTCCCTCGTGCTGGTGGTGGAGCCAAATCGTTGGCCTGATTGCTTTACGCTCCAGGAACTCACCGCACAGGGAGCAGCGCTGCAATATCGTTTGCAGGCGCATCGTCTGGAGGTGTTCCTTTCGCAACCGCTTCAGCCGGGCGAGGTGCTCTCTCTATCCCTGCGATTCAGTCTGGATTTGCCTCCCAAGCGGAAAGCGGATGTCTTCGGCTACACCTCCTGGCAACAGAATTATGTGAACTGGTTCCCGTTTGTGGCCCCCTATCGTCAGGGATGGGTGGTACATGATCCCTGGTACTTTGGGGAGCATCTGGTTTACGATGCCGCCGATTTTGACGTGTCGCTGAAAGTGCCAGAAGGGATGATCATCGCCGCCCCGGCTCCAGCGGTGGAGGAGAACGGCTGGCAGCACTATGTCCTGTTCCAGGCGCGCACGTTTGCCTTTTCTGCCAGTTCGTTCTATCAGGTGAGCGAGCTACAGGCGGGAAATGTCCCGCTTCGGAGCTACTTTTTCGCCCAAGAGAGGCAAGCTGCAGAGCATCTTTTGCTTCAGGCAATGCGCGCTTTGACCCTTTACAGCGATCACCTTGCTCCTTATCCCTATCCCGTGCTGAGCATTGTGGAAAGCGATGTGCCGGATGGAGCTGAATTTGATGGCCTCGTCTTCCTCTCGCAGCGCTTTTACCAGGAATTTGTAGAGGGGAATCGCAACAACCTGGTTGCCGTGGGTATCCATGAGATCGCTCATCAATGGTGGTTTGGAATGGTGGGAAACGATGCAGCCATAGAACCCTGGCTGGATGAGGCGCTGGCGCTCTATACCGAGGGATTGTTTTACGAATGGGCAGAGAATGACGCAAACTGGTGGTGGGATTTTCGGGTCAACGCTTTCGCGCCGCATGGTTATATCAACGTTTCGATCTACGAGAACGCGGACTTCCGCTCGTATGTAGACGCGGTTTACCTGCGCGGTGCGCAATTCCTTCGCGATGTACGCACCCGAATGGGCGATGCGGCGTTCTTTGCCTTTCTGCAGGACTACGCGCATCAGATGCAGGGTCAGATCGCCCGCCGCGAGGATTTCTTCCGCATTCTTTCTGAGCACACTGCGCAACGCTTCGATGACCTGAAGGCAGAATATTTTCGCCCGTGAGGGATGGATCGGCTGAAATCTTGTCATACGATAAAAATCGTGTTACAATCAGCACGCTTCTATATGCGTCACGTCGCGAAAAGTGGGCAACCCCCACTTTTCTGCTTGTATAAGAGAGTTGTCTGGTTTGAGGAGAGAAGAAACATGAAAAGTGAAATTTTGCTGGCCTTCAATGAGTTGCTGGAAGAGCGTCAGTTGCCGCGCCAGGCGATTGTCCAGGCCATCGAGGCGGCGATGGTACACGCCTACCGCAAAGCGGTCAATGCTTCCGGCGCGCAACGGGTAGAGGCCAGGCTCGATCTGGAGCGCGGCCAGATCAAAATCTTCGCGGAAAAAGAAGTCGTCGAAAGCGTGCAGGATGCACGTACCGAGGTATCGCTGGAGGAGGCGCGCAAGATCAAGCCGGATGTACAGGTGGGCGAGATGATCCTGGTGGATTCGACTCCAGCGGATTTTGGACGCGTGGCAGCGCAGACGGCGCGCCAGGTGATCCAGCAACGCCTGCGGGACGCCGAACGCAACATGCAGCTTGAGCATTACAAGGGTCAGATCGGCGAAATTGTCAGCGGCGTCGTCCAGGCCGTCCAACCACAGCAAATCACGGTAGGGTTGGACATGAAGGCAGAGGGGATTTTGCCGGCTAACCACAAGATCCCCGGCGAGAAATTCCGCGTGCATGATCGCATTCGCGCCGTGGTCGTGGAAGTCAAGGAAACCCCGCGGGGCCCGCAAATCATCCTGTCCCGAACGCATCGCCAGTTCCTGAAGCGCTTGCTGGAGAACGAGGTACCTGAGATTTATCGCGGCATCGTGGAGATTAAATCCATCGCACGGGAAGCGGGACAGCGCGCCAAAGTGGCCGTAGCCGCCACCCAACCCGGCATTGATCCGGTTGGGGCCTGTGTGGGGATCAAAGGAGTGCGCATCCAGGCCATCGTCAAAGAGTTACACGACGAAAAGATAGATGTGATCCAGTGGGACCCCGATCCGGTCGTCTATATCTCGAAAGCGCTCAGCCCGGCGCGCGTTTTGGGCGTTTACCTTTCGGAGTCTGTCCGTCCCGAAGATCGGGTAGCGACGGTCGTGGTCAGCGAGGATCAACTCAGCCTGGCCATCGGGCGCGATGGTCAGAATGCCCGTCTGGCGGCTCGCCTGACCGGCTGGCGCATTGACATCAAGAGCCTTCCTGAAGCCGCCTCGGAGGCCCTGTATAAACTGCAGCAGGACCCGGTCCTCCAGTCCATGCTCCCGCTGGCTGTTGAGACCATGCCACAAGTGGAAGAAATCCTGGCGAAGAAGGCGGAAAATCGCCCGGTGACGCCTGAAGAGTACCAGATTCTTGCCCGATTTGTGGACTGGATCGAGCGGCGCATTATCACCGCCCGCGAGGAGACACAACGGGTGGAGAACGAGCGCATTCAGGCCGCCCGCGCGGAGATTCCAGAGATGGCCTTCTCGATGCCGCTGGAGCGTTTGGGGCTGAAGGAGCATATCTACAACATCCTGAGCGAGTCCTTTGAAACAGTGGGTGAGCTGATGCTGGTGTATAAGACCGATCCCGATCGCATCTTGAAGATGCCGGGCATTGGACCGCGAGCGATGGAGAACATTCAAGCCTGCC
Organism: Chloroflexota bacterium; assembly: GCA_017743695.1. Taxonomy (GTDB): domain Bacteria; phylum Chloroflexota; class Anaerolineae; order Anaerolineales; family Villigracilaceae; genus 630D-37. The sequence goes on along the minus strand of JAGHYK010000079.1, from coordinate 5,941 downwards.
TGGCTACCTTGCCGTTTGCGCCGGGCGTTCAAGAGGCTCGCGTCGAGGCCGAAGCGACGGCAACGGCAGGTGAGGGGATGCCTGCGCCGCCGACCACCGAAGCGCTGGCAAGCGCAGAAACAGCTCCCACGCCGCAAGAGAAAGCGCCAGCGGAGCCTGTTCTGGCTGCGTCCCCCGAAACCGTCCAAACGGCTGAACCTGCCCAGACTGCTCCCTCTGCCGCCCCCGAGGAAGAGGATTTCGCCAAGGATGGGGTGCGCCTGGATGAGCTGTTTAGCGTTGAGCTTTTCCGCAAGCGGGCAGCTACCCTGGAAGCGGATGAAGAAGGTCAGAAAGCGAAGAAGAAGGCAAAGAAAAAGATCGTGGAGCTGGATTATGATGAAGAGTCCGGTGAAACCATCGCCCGCCGGCGACGCAAACGCGAGGATGAAGAGTGGGATTGGTAAGCGCTGCGTGATGAGGAGAACCCACTGCTTCCTTAAGCTACGTGGTTGATCCTCTCGAAGGACATCATTTGTGGAGTAAAATATCCTGCAGTGACGCGATCCACTTCTCCACGCAAGAAACATGTTCCCCAGCGCACCTGCGTTGGTTGCCGTCAGGTCAACCCCAAACGGGAGCTGATACGGCTGGTGCGCACGCCACAAGGGATCGTGATTGACCCCAGCGGGAAACTGGCCGGGCGCGGGGCTTACCTTCACCGTCAGCGCTCCTGTTGGGAGAAAGGCCTGAAAGGGGCGCTGGCGCAGGCCTTGCGCCTCGAATTGACAGCAGAAGACCGTACGCGGCTGGAGGCTTTCATGCAAACGCTTCCTGCCGAACATGATGGAGAGGAATGAGCGCCTGATGAGATAAGGCCCTTTGCTCACAGGCGCCTTCCTCGGGAAATTCTTATGAAGGAGGTGTCCTATGAGCAATAACGGGCACAGAATTGAATTGCCAGCCAGTATCGCGGTTCGAGAACTGGCGCAACGCATCAACAAAAGCCCGATTGATGTCATCAAAAAGTTGATGAGCAACGGGGTGATGGTCACCATCAATCAGACGGTGGATTTTGATACAGCCGCCGTTATCGCTGCCGAATATGGATATGAAGCAGTCCCAGAGCACGTTGAAGAGACCCCTGTCGAGGAAAGCGGGGAGCTTCCCTTCTGGCGAAAGGTGATCGCCGGTGAGCCACCCGCGGCGTTGAAACCCCGCCCACCGGTGGTGACCATTCTGGGACACGTGGATCATGGCAAAACAACCCTCCTGGATGCCATTCGCCATGCGAACGTGGCGGCGCAGGAGGCAGGGGGGATCACTCAGCATATCGGCGCCTATCAGGTTGAGCATCAGGGGCGCTTGATCACGTTTCTGGATACGCCGGGACACGCCGCCTTTACGGCTATGCGTGCCCGAGGCGCCCAGGGTGCGGACCTGGTGATCCTGGTCGTGGCCGCAGATGATGGGGTGATGCCACAGACGAAAGAAGCGATTGCCCATGCACGCGCCGCACGCGTGCCGATCATCGTCGCCTTGAACAAGATTGATAAACCCAATGCCAACCCGGATCGCGTGAAAAATCAGCTTGCCGAACAGGGATTGGTGCCGGACGAATGGGGCGGGAATACCCTGATCATCCCCGTCTCGGCGAAACAGAGGTTGGGCATTCAGGATTTGCTGGACGCGATCCTGCTGGTTGCAGAAAACAGCGATATTCGCGCCAATCCCAACGGACGCACCATCGGCACCGTCATTGAGGCCAGGCTGGATAAGAATCGCGGCCCGGTGGCTACCTTGCTGGTGCAGAACGGCACGCTCAAGGTCGGCGATGTGGTGTTGGTCGGTACAGCTTATGGCAAAATTCGCGCCATGTTTGACTTCCGTGGCAAGCCCTTGCGCAAAGCCGAACCCTCTACCCCGGTGGAAGTGATCGGCTTGAGCGATGTGCCGGCCGCGGGTGAGCCGTTTGAAGTCGTGCAGAGCGAGCGGGAGGCGCGTCAGGAAGTGCAGCGGCGCCTTGAAGCCAGAAAACAGCAGGCAGAGGCGCGCAAGAAGGTATCGCTGGAAGACCTCTTCGCACGCTATCAGGCCGGCGAAACCAAAGAGTTGCGCCTGATCCTCAAGGCAGATGTGCAGGGATCGCTGGAACCCATTGTCAGTGAGCTACAAAAGCTTGGCAGTGGCGAGATCAAAATCGAAATTCTCTATGCGGAAACCGGAAATATCACCGAAAATGACATCATGCTCGCCTCCGCCTCCAAAGCGATTGTGGTGGGCTTCAACGTCCAGGCGGATGCGGCTGCCCGGCGACTGGCGGAAAGCGAAGGCGTTTCCATCCGCACCTATGACATCATCTACCGCCTCACAGAGGACATCGAGAAGGCGCTGAAAGGTCTGCTGGAACCAGAACAACGCGAAAAGGTGATCGGCCGGGCGCAAGTGCTGGCAGTCTTCTCTGCCTCCAAATTCGGCAAGGTGGCCGGCTGCCGGGTGACCGAAGGGGAAATCCGCCGCAACGCGCGCCTGCGTCTGTATCGCAATGGCAATGTGCTCTATGATGGCGAGGTCGCCTCGCTCCGCCATCAAAAAGAGGATGTACGCGAAATCCGCCAGGGATATGAGTGCGGGATTGGCCTGCGTGATTTCAACGACTTCCAGCCCGGTGATGTGCTGGAATGCTATGTGATCGAGAAGTAGGAGGCGCCATGCCAGGTCCTGTACGTTTACAACGCATTGCGGATCGCATCCGCGAGGATATTTCAGAGCTACTGCTCCATGAAATTCGCGATCCGCGCCTGCGCGGGGTCTATGTGACCGATGTGCGCCTGGATCGCGAGCTCCATTACGCCGATATTTATGTCTCGACCGTGGATGGTTCTCAGCGCCGCGAGGAAGTACTGGCTGGCCTGGAGGCCTCCAGCGGTTTTATCCGTCATGTCCTGACGCAAAACATTCATCTGCGCACCTTCCCTCGCCTGCGCTTCCATTGGGACGATACCCTGGAGCGGGCAGAGCATATTGAAACCTTACTCCGACAGATCAGGGAGAAATCACAATCCGATGACCGTGGATCAACAGATTCGTGAACGTTTCAAGGAGGCGAAGCGGGTGCTTGTTGCCTCGCATGTTCGCCCCGATGGGGATGCAGTTGGCTCCGTGCTGGCGCTGGGGCTGGCACTGGAGCAGGCCGGAAAAAATGTCGAAATGGTGCTTGTGGATGGCGTGCCATCGAGTTTCCGCCACCTGAAGGGTAGCGAGAAGATCCGCCGCCATCCCACAGCGCCTTTTGATCTCTTTGTGAGCGTGGACTGCGCCGACCGGAAGCGACTGGGGGAGGCGCTGCAGCCCCTTGGCGCGCCGCATCTCAACATTGACCATCATGTCACCAACGAGCGCTTCGGAGAGCTAAACCTGATCGAACCCGATGCGGTGGCCACGGCAGCCATTCTGACCGATCATCTGCCCCGTTGGGGGTTAGAGATCACCCTGCCTGTGGCCGAGGCGCTGCTGAACGGAATTGTCACCGACACGCTGGGCTTTCGGACGAGCAATGTCACTCCCCATGCGCTGCGCCAGGCTGCCGATCTCATGGAACGAGGGGCCAATCTGCCGGAGCTTTACATGCGCGGCCTGGTGCGCCGTTCGCTGGCCGCAGCCCGTTACTGGGGCGCTGGCCTTTCCCGCCTGCGCTATGAGGATGGGATCATCTGGAGTATCCTGACCCTGGAAGATCGTCGCCAGGCCGGCTATACCTCCAATGATGATGCAGACCTCATCAACGTCATCTCCGCCATTGATGGCGGCAGGGTGGGCATGATCTTCGTCGAACAGGAAAACGGGCATGTTAAGATCTCCTGGCGAGCGCTGGAAGAGGGAATTGATGTCGCTCAGGTAGCCAGAGCGCTGGGTGGGGGCGGGCATCAGGCGGCAGCCGGCGCCGACATTCGTGGCACCCTCGAAGATGTCGTGCCCCACGTGCTGCAACTCACCAAACGCATGTTGAGCGGCGTTTCCGAGGTGCACTCGTCGGCTTAAAACCAGCCATGAGTCTACTGCAAAAAGGCAAAAATCGAACCACAAAGACACGGAGACACGAGCATAATGAAAAGGGAACTTTGTGATTTCGTGTCTTCGTGGTGAAACTTCAGGGTTTTTGCAGTGGACTCAGCCATGATAAAATTCAGGCGGAGCAGGGAATCAAACGAATAGGGAATATGCCAGCGAATGCCAACGGTGGGTAATGGACAGGGATGGTGGATTGTGGATGGAGACGGTTTCTCCCTCGCTTTTCACAGAATCGGGCAGGCGACCACTCCCTGTAAAAGACAAACACCTTCCAGAGTATTTCTGCTCCGCCCTTCCGGCGCGTGCAAGAAAATCCACGATCCCTTCGCAGATTGACCGGTGAGGACTGAATGGTAAAAATTGGAGTATAAATATCCGAATTTGGGTGGTACAATTTGAAACAGGAGGTCAAGCAAATCATGAACAGTCAGGATGTTAAAAACGCCGTTTCCGGGGTGCTGGTGGTGGACAAACCCGTCGGGATGACCTCCCACGATGTGGTGGAGATCATTCGCCGCGGGACGGGGATTCGCCGCGCCGGCCATACCGGCACGCTGGATCCGCGTGCTTCGGGGGTGCTGGTCGTGCTGATTGGGCCGGCTGTGCGCCTGAGTCAGTATGTCGCTGCCTCGGATAAGCGGTATCAGGCGATCATCCGCCTGGGGGCTTCTACGGATACCTACGATGCGGATGGGAAATTCACCCGTAGTGAGGTGCCGGTGAACATCACCGAAGAAGAGTTCCGTCGTGTGCTCAAATCGTTTGAAGGCGAAATTGTGCAAACGCCTCCCCCTTTTTCGGCTGTGAAAGTCAAAGGTCGTAAGGCTTATGAGCTGGCCCGTGCGGGGGAGGAAGTCGAACTGGCCCCGCGTAAGATCAAGGTCTATCACCTGGACGTGCTGGAATGGGCGCCGCCGGAAGTAGTGATTGATGTCTACTGCTCCTCGGGCACCTATGTCCGCTCCCTTGCGAACGATCTGGGAAATGCGCTTGGCTGTGGCGCCTACCTGGTAGGCTTGCGACGGACGAAAAGCGGCCGTTTTACGCTCCGTGATGCCGTCACCTTGCGCCGTTTACAGGAGGCTTTCCAGAACGGCACCTGGTACCAGTATCTGATTCCGGCCGCGGAAGCGCTTGCAGACTGGCCGGCTGTTGAACTGAGTGCCGACGAGGTCGAAGAAGTGCGTCATGGGCATCGCATTCCCGTGCGCCAGGGCGGCGAACATTCGTGGGTACGGGCCATCAGCGGCCAGGGAGAACTGGTTGCTCTCATGGAACAGATCGAAGGGGAAAACGGCGAAAAACTCTGGCAGCCGCGCAAAGTATTCTTCACCACCGAGCCTGCGCGGGAATAATCTCCGAAAGCAACGCATTCCTCCTGGGACTTGCGGCATCGCCGCTGCGCCCCAGGCTCTCTGCCGGCCCGGGGCGGATGATCTCCCCGGCCGGCGTTAAAAAAAACATCCCCTGTGATTGGCTCACAGGGGATGAAAACCGGCCTGGGGAACTTACAGGATCACCACTCGAGCAGCCTGCGGGCCTTTTGCGCCCTGTTCCACGCTGAACTCGACGCGCTGTCCTTCTTCCAGTTTGCGGAAGCCATCGCTCTGGATAGCTGAATAGTGGACGAAGACGTCCGGGCCGTTCTCACGGGCGATGAAGCCATAACCTTTTTCGGCGTTGAACCATTTGACCGTTCCGACGATACGAGTAGACATTTGTTTTTCTCCTTACGAGTATTGAAATTTGGATGGAGCACGTACCTCGGACGGTATAAAAAAAGAATCCCGCTGCCTTTCCGGGATTCCCTTTTCCTTGACCTCGGACGTACTGGCATCTTGCAAGGCTTATCATAAGGCCAAACAAAAATTTTGTCAAGGTTTTTGGGGAT
>JAGHYK010000003.1 GCA_017743695.1 Chloroflexota bacterium | reverse complement strand
TTTTTCATGGCTTTCGGGCGACTCGCTGCGAATTTCCTGAACGAATGATACAGTACTCCTGCGTTGCAAACCTTGACGTTTTGCCAGATGCTCAATAAAATGAAAACGCACGACAATTCAACGGCGGCGGGAAGAGACCCGTGCTTACGGGCGCCGAAGGGGCAAGTCCGAGAAGGTGCGGTATCGGATGAATCTCTCAGGCAAAAGGACCCGTCACCGCTTCTACCTCTGGAAAGTCGCAGGGTGCTCCTGCGACACCGAAGGGGCAAGCTCCGGGCCGGGGCGAAACTCTCAGGTCGAGGACAGAGGGCGCACACGAAGGTGCGCCTTTTGTTTTTCTCTACTCCCCAACCTTTATCCCCACTCTTCGGAGGTCCCTATGAACATCCCTTCCCATCTGAAATATACCAAAACCGATGAATGGTTCGATCCATCCAGCGGCAAGGTCGGTCTGACGGATTACGCCCAGTCCCAGCTTTCGGATATTGTCTTCGTCGAAATCCTGGTCAGCGAAGGCGAACAGCTGGAAGCGGGCAAACCGATTGCCTCGGTGGAATCGGTCAAAGCTGCGGCTGAAGCGTATGCTCCCGTAAGCGGCAAAGTCATCGCCATCAACAGCGAACTGGTCAACAGCCCTGAACTGCTGAACAAGGACCCCTATGGCAGCGCCTGGCTGATCCAGATCGAAGGGGGAGATGCCTCTGCCCTCCTGGATGCGGCCGCTTACGAGAAGTATTGCGCCGAGCGTGAGCATTAGCGCGTTTGACCTTCAGGAGGTCCTATGACATACATCCCCAATACGCCACGCGAGCAAGCGGAAATGCTCGCTACGATTGGCGTCAGCTCCATTGAAGAGCTGTTTCAAGATATTCCGCCACGGTATCGCTATCCGAAGCTCAACCTGCCCCCGGCCCTGAGCGAGATGGAAGCGGCAGCCGAGCTAAAAGAACTCGCCGAAAACAACGAAAACGTGCGCGACCATCTGATCTCCTTCCTCGGCGCCGGCGCCTATTTTCATTACATTCCGGCAGCGGTGGATCACATCCTGCGCCGTGGCGAATTCTATACCGCTTACACCCCGTACCAGCCGGAGATCTCTCAAGGCACGCTCCAGGCCATCTTCGAGTATCAATCGTTGATGTGCGCCCTGACCGGCATGGAGGTCTCGAACGCTTCCCATTACGACGGCGCGACCGCGGTCGCCGAGGCGGTGAACATGGCCTATGCGGTTTTCCGCGGCAAGCGCACTCGCATCGTGATTTCGCCTTCCGTCCATCCGCAGTATCGCGCCGTGGTGCGCACCTATGTTCAGGGCATGGGGCTGGAACTGGTCGGGGATGAAAGCGAGGCGAATGCCCTGCAATCCCCTTTCGAGATCGAATCGCTGATCGATCCCAATACGGCGCTGGTGATCGTGCAATATCCCGATTTCTTGGGGCGCCTGTACGATTACACATCGCTGGTACAGGTAGCTCATGCACAAGGCGCCCTGGTCTGCATCGCCGCCAATCCGACCGCCCTGGCGCTCTTCAAGACGCCCGGCGAGATGGGCGCGGACATCGTCGTTGGGGAGGCGCAGCCGCTGGGCATCCCGCTCTCCTTTGGCGGCCCCTATCTTGGCTATTTCACCACACGCAAGCAGTATGTGCATAAAATGGCCGGACGACTGGTCGGAGAGACCGTTGATCAGCGCGGGCAACGCGCCTACGTGCTCACCCTGACCGCGCGCGAGCAGCACATCAAGCGCGAACGCGCCACCTCGAACATCTGCACCAATCAGGGATTGATGGCGCTGGCGGCGGCGGTCTATCTCTCATTGCTGGGCAAACAGGGATTGCGCCAGGTTGCCGAACTGTGCTACCACAAAGCGCACTACGCGGCGCAGCGCTTGAGCCAGATCCCCGGCTTTTCGCTGGCATATCGGGAGCCGTTCTTCCACGAATTTGCCATCCGTCTGCCGCGCCCCTTCGAGGAAGTGCAGCACCATCTGCTGGAACACGGCATTCTCGGCGGTTACCACCTGGGCGCGGATTACCCATCCTTGAAGGATCACCTGCTGATCGCGGTGACCGAAATGAACACGCGCGAGGAAATTGATTACTTCTGCGAGGTGCTCCAGGAGGTGAGCCATGACTGAAACCCTTACCCTTCCCCAGGTGATTGAACCAACGATCTTTGAACTCTCCTCGCCCGGTCGCACAGGTGTCACCTTCCCGGAGCCGGATGTGCCGCGCAGCGATCTGCCTGCGGAACTGTTGCGCGCCGACCTGCCCTTGCCGGAGCTTGCCGAGGTGGACGTGATCCGTCACTTCATGCACCTCTCTCACCTGAACTATAGCGTGGATGGCGGATTTTATCCCCTTGGTTCGTGCACAATGAAATACAACCCGAAGATCAACGAAGATATGGCGCGTCTGCCGGGCTTTCTCTTCACCCACCCGTTGCAACCCATCGAAACCGTGCAGGGCAGTCTGGCCCTGATGTACACCCTGCAGGAATGGCTGAAAGAGATCAGCGGCATGGCAGCGGTTTCCCTGCAACCGGCCGCAGGAGCACACGGAGAATTGACCGGGGTGTTGATCATGCGCGCCTATCACCGCGACCGCGGCGATCACCGCCGTACCAAAATGCTCATCCCGGATTCGGCGCATGGCACCAACCCGGCCTCTTCCGGCATGGTCGGCCTGCAGGTTGTCCAGATTCCCTCCGATTCCCGTGGGAACGTGGACCTGAACGCGCTCAAGGCCCAATGCGATGAGACCGTCGTCGGGCTGATGCTCACCAATCCGAACACGCTGGGGTTGTTCGATGAGCACCTGGAGGAAGTTATCCGCACGGTTCACGAGTGCGGTGGCCTGGTGTATGGGGATGGCGCCAACCTGAACGCGCTGGTCGGCGTGATGCGCCCAGGGGACATCGGCTTCGACATCCTGCATTTCAACCTGCACAAGACCTTTTCCACCCCGCATGGAGGCGGGGGGCCTGGCTCCGGGCCGGTGGGTGTGGCAGCGCATCTGGCAGATTATCTGCCCTCCCCGATTGTCGGCATCATCGAGGAGGGGACGGATGACCTGGCGCCCCTGTTTGGGTTCATCCATCCGCCGCGCAGCATCGGGCGCGTCAAGGCCTTCCACGGCCACTTTGGCGTGCTGGTGCGCGCCTACACCTATATCGCCATGCACGGTGCAGAGGGATTACGCGCGGTCGCCGAAAACGCCGTCCTGAATGCGAACTACCTGCGCGCTCGCCTTCAGGACACCTATCACATCCCCTATAACCGCGTTTGTATGCACGAATTCGTCGCAGAGGGGCGCTTCCCCGGCAGCGATGTGCGTGCCTTAGACATCTCCAAACGTCTGATGGATTACGATTTCCATCCCCCTACCAACTACTTCCCGCTGATCGTCCATGAGGCGCTGATGATCGAACCCACCGAAACCGAAAGCAAGCGCACCCTGGACGCCTTCGCCGACGCCATGCTGCGGATCGCGGAGGAGGCACGCACGCAGCCCGAACTGCTCCACGAGGCCCCGCATCGAACCCCGGTCGGCCGCGTGGACGAAGTGAAGGCGGCCCGCGATCTGGTGCTGTGCTGCTGGTTCCCCGAAAACCAGTGATCGAACACTCGCTTACGCCACCGACCCAGGAAGGAGCACTTCCTGGGTCTTTTTTCTCCATGCAAGACTTCCGCCCTCACGCTTTCTTTAACGCCTTCTTTGACGCTTCGTTAGCGGTGGGGCCGTATAGTAGGGGTGAGTTTACGATTCAGACTCATCCTTCTCACCGGGAGCGTCTATGCAGCGCGGTTTTAGCAGTCAACTCAATAGCAGTTCGCTGCGCCCTGGCGAGCTCCAGCTCTCCGTGGAGCATCTGCAACTGAACTTCGGAGGGGTGACCGCTCTCCTGGGCGTTGATCTGCAAATTCGTCAGGGGGAGATTTTTGCCATCATCGGGCCGAACGGCGCCGGCAAAACCAGCCTGCTGAACTGCATCAGCGGCCTCTATCATCCTCAACGCGGTCGCATTCTCTTCTATCACAACGGCGAACACGACCTGACGCACCTGAGACCCCATCAGATCGCCCGCCTGGGTGTGGCGCGCACCTTCCAAAACATCGAATTGTTCCGCCACATGACGGTGTTAGACAACCTGCTGGCCGGCGCACATATCCACATGAAGAGCAATCTCCTGGCCAGCCTGATCTACTGGGGGATGGCGCAAAGAGAACAGATTCAATTCCGCAGATTCATCGAGGACATCATCGAACTGCTCGAAATCCAGGCGATCCGTAACAAGGTCGTCGCCACCCTGCCCTACGGATTGCAAAAGCGGGTCGAGCTGGGACGCGCCCTGGCCCTGCGCCCGGCGATCCTGCTGCTGGATGAACCTATGGCGGGGATGAACACGGAGGAAAAAGAGGATATGGCGCGCTTCATCCTGGACGTGAACGAAGAATATGGCGTGACCATCGTGCTCATCGAGCACGATATGGGCGTTGTCATGGACATCAGCGATCGCGTCGCCGTGCTCAACTTCGGGCAAAAAATTGCCGAAGGCACCCCCGACGAAGTACGCAACAACCCGCTGGTGATCGAAGCCTATCTCGGAGAAGAGCACGCCGCCCTCCTGAGCCGCCCCTTCTCCAAATCTTGAGGTGAGACCATGCCTGAGACCTTACCTCAATTCCTCTACGAACATGCCCAACGTACCCCGAACCGTCCAGCCCTGCGAGAACGCCTGTACGGAATATGGCAGACCCTGACCTGGCGCGAGTACTATGAGCACGTCAAATACTTCGCGTTGGGACTGGTCAGCCTGGGGCTGCAGCCGCAAGAGACCATCGCCATCATCGGAGATAACCGGCCGGAATGGCTGATCGCCGAACTTGCCGCTCAATCGGTTGGCGCCAAAAGCGTCGGCGTCTATCAGGATTCGATTGCTTCGGAGGTCGTCTATATCCTCAACCACGCGGACGTGACCTTCGTCGTCGTTGAAGACCAGGAGCAGGTAGATAAAATCCTGGAAATCTGGCCCCAGCTCCAGGGGGTGCGCAAAGTCATCTACTACGATCCCAAAGGCCTGCGGAACTACACCGAAGAATTCCTGATGTACTTCCCCCAGGTCGAGGCGTTGGGCCGGGAATACGAAAAAGAGCATCCAGGGTGGTTTGAGGAGCGCCTTTCGCAGGGGCGCGGCGACGACATCGCCATCCTCTCCACGACCTCCGGCACCACCGCCAACCCAAAGCTGGCCATGCTCACGCATAAATCCATGCTCAGCATGGGACGCAACCTGATGAAAGTAGACCCGCTCACACCCCAGGATAACTTCGTCTCCTTCCTGCCCCTGGCCTGGATCGGGGAACAGATGATGGTCATGTCCTGCGGCCTGCAGATCGGTTTCACCGTGAACTTCCCCGAAGAGCCGGAGACCGTGCAGCACGACCTGCGCGAAATCGGGCCACAGGTGATGTTCAGCCCGCCGCGCATCTGGGAAAGCCTGGTCAGCCAGGTACAGGTCAAAATCGAAGATACCACCGCGCTGAAACGCGCCATGTATAACTGGGCCATGCGCATCGGCTACCGTATGGCCGACACCCGTTTCCGCAAAGAAACCCCCTCGCCCTGGCTGCGTTTGCTCTACTTCCTGGCCGACTGGCTGGTGTTCCAGGAAATCAAGGATCAACTTGGATTGCGCCACCTGAAACGCGCCTACACCGGCGGCGCCGCGCTCGGCCCGGATACCTTCCGCTTCTTCCACGCCCTGGGCGTTAACCTCAAACAAATCTACGGTCAGACGGAAATCAACGGCATTGCGGTCCTGCATCGCGATGGGGATATTAAGTTCCAGACCGTAGGCACACCATTGCCGGAGACCGAAGTCAAAATTGACGAGAGCGGTGAAATCCTGATGCGCTCGCCCGCCGTGATGGTGGGATACTATCGCAACCCCGAAGCGACCGCTGAGGCGCTGCGGGATGGCTGGTTACACTCAGGGGATGCCGGCTACTTCGATGAAGATGGCCATCTGGTGGTGATTGATCGCGTCAAGGACGTGATGACGCTGCACGATGGCACCAAGTTCAGCCCGCAATTCATTGAAAACAAGCTCAAATTCAGCCCCTACATCAAAGAAGCGGTGGTCTTTGGCGGCGACTGGCCCTACGTGACGGCGATGATCAACATTGATTTCGCCAACGTCGGAAAATGGGCCGAAAAACACCAGATCGCCTATACCACCTATACCGATCTTTCCCAAAAGCCAGAAGTCTATCGCCTGATCCGCAAACACGTCGAACAGGCCAACGCCGACCTGCCGCCGGCGGCGCGCATTCAACGCTTCCTGCTCCTGCACAAAGAGCTGGATGCAGATGACGCCGAACTGACCCGCACGCGCAAGGTGCGCCGGCGCCTGATCGCACAACGCTACGCCGATCTGATCTCCGCCCTCTATAGCCACGCCTCTTACGTGGACGTGGAAACCACCATCACCTACCAGGACGGGCGCACAGCGAAAATTCAGACGCGGGTCAGCATTGAAAGCCTGGACGGCGAACGTAAACTTTCCTGACACGGTGCAACTATGGAACTCTTCTTGCAACTCACCCTCACCGGTTTGACAAATGGCGCGATTCTGGCCCTGGCCGCACTCGGCTTTGTGCTGATTTACAAAGCCAGTGACGTGATCAACTTTGCCCAGGGAGAATTCCTGCTCATCGGGGCTTATCTGATTTACGCCATGGTGGTGCAGTTTGGATTGCACTGGACGCTGGGGATGGTGATCACCCTGCTGATCGCCATCCTGCTCGGCGTGCTGATCGAACGCTTGATCCTGCGCCCGATGATCGGGGAGCCGCTGATTTCGGTCATCATGGTGACCATCGGGTTGAGCAGCCTGTTGCGAGCGGTGGTCAGCACCATCTGGGGCAACCTGCCACAAGCCTTTCCATCCTTCATCCCCACCCAGGCTGTGCAAATCCTCGGCGCAAAAGTGGGCGCGGATCGCCTGTGGGCCATCGGGATCGCAATGCTCATGCTCCTGGTCTTCAACCTGTTCTTCAGCAAATCCAAAGAGGGGATCGCCATGCGCGCCGTAGCGGATGATCAGACGGCTGCGCTGAGCATGGGGATCAGCGTCAGTCACATCTTCGCCTGGGCCTGGGCGCTGGCTGCGGTCAGCGCGGCGATTGCCGGCGCACTGGTCGCGAACATCGTCGGCGTGGGCCCGGAGCTATCGAATTTTGGGCTGCGCGTCTTCCCGGTCGTGATCCTGGGTGGGCTGGATTCGATCCCCGGCGCCATCATCGGCGGCATCATCATCGGCCTGCTGGAGGCATATACCGGCGGCTATATCGGTCAGGGGTTGAACCAGGTGCTCCCCTTCATCATCCTGATCCTGATCCTGATGATCCGCCCCTATGGTCTGTTCGGGAAAGAGATCATCGAGCGCGTGTGAGGAGTCTGGCCATGATTTCGGGTATTTACTACACCTCCTACGAACAAGACATGGCGCTGCGCAAGACGCCGGCTCAGCGCATTCGTCTGGCAATTTTGATCCTTTTGCTCCTCTCGTTTCCCTTCTTTGCCAGTCGCTACTACCTCACGCTGGCCAACCAGATAGGAATTGCAGTGATCGGAGCCATCGGGCTGAACATCCTGGTCGGTTACACCGGGCAGATCAGCCTGGGACAGGGCGCCTTCATGGCAGTTGGCGCTTACACTGCCGGCATCCTGACGGCGCATTACGGCGTCCCCTGGTGGGCTTCGATCCCTGTGGCCGCTCTCTTTACCGCGCTGGTTGGGACGTTCTTCGGTCTCCCCTCGTTGCGTCTGAAAGGTCTCTATCTGGCCATTGCCACCCTGGCCGCTCAGGTGATCATCCTGTGGATCGTGACGCACTGGAAAGCGGTGACCGGCGGCGTGGAAGCGCTGGTTGTGCCGACGCCCAAACTGTTCGGCGTCAAGATGAACACCGACTTTAACTTTTACTGGGTTATCTGGGGAACAGCCGTTCTGATTACCATCATGACGGTTAATCTCTTCCGCACCCATTACGGTCGCGCCTTTGTGGCCATTCGCGATCAGGATATTGCCGCTTCCGTGATGGGGATTGACCTGTTCCGCTACAAGTTACTGGCCTTTGCCATCTCCTCGTTCGTCGTCGGACTGGCCGGTGCGCTCCTGGCCCACTATCGCACAATTGTCAACTGGGAACGATTCACCATGGACGTTTCGGTCACGTATCTGGCGATGATCATTATCGGCGGGCTGGGATCGGTAACCGGCTCCTACCTGGGAGCCGCCTTCATGACCCTGTTGCCGGCCCTGATCACCAACCTGGGACGGGCCATGAAAGCCTCGTTTCCGGCCATCGAGGGCCTGATCCCCTTCATTCAACTGGCTATTTTCGGGCTGGTGATCATCATCTTCCTGATCTTTGAGTCGGAAGGGTTGAACAAAATCTGGAAGGACATCAAGGATTATTTCCGCCTGTGGCCTTTCAGCTATTGAGGCGCATTGAAAGGAGGTGATTCTATCGTTTTCATGCTTCGCCCGCTCCAACGTTTCACGACTTGAATTTCAAACACTCAACAAATAAGGAGGAAGATATGTCTCGCATCAAAACGTTCGTTGTGCTGCTGCTTATCGCCATCCTGGCGCTCAGCGCCTGCCGGCCGCAGACACCCGTTGCGCCCCCTCAAACGCAGGCTCCCGCTCAAACGCAGGCCCCCGTCCAAACCCAGGCACCTGCTGCACCCACAGAAACCCCAAAGCCAAAGGAGCCGATCAAGGTAGGCGCCATTTTCGATCTGACCGGTGCCACCGCTGACGTAGGTACGCCTTATTCCGAAGGCGTAAAGGGATTCGTGGAATGGCTCAACAAACAGGGCGGCGTGGAAGGTCACCCGATTGAGCTGATCTCCGCCGACTACGCTTACAAGACCGATCAGGCAGAACAGCTCTACAGTCAGTTCGTCAGCGAGGGCGTGGTTGCGTTCATGGGATGGGGCACTGGCGATACAGAAGCCCTGCGCCCGCGCATTGCTGAGGACAAGATACCCTTCATGTCCGCTTCGTACTCGGCAGCGCTGACCCAGATTGACAAGGCGCCTTATAACTTCCTGATCGGGACCACCTACTCCGATCAGGCCATCATCGCCATTCGCTGGGCAATGCAAGATTGGGCCGCTAAAGGGCACAGCGATAAACCCAAAGTGGCCCTCATCCACCACGACAGTCCCTTTGGCCAATCGCCGGTCGCAGATGCCAAAGCCTTTGCGGAAGCCAACGGAGTGGCCTTCACCAGCCTTGCCATGCCCAAAGGCGCCACCGATTACGTGGCGGAGCTGGCTCAAATTGAGCAGTTCGGCGCCAATTACGTCATTGTACACACCGTTTCCAGCCCGGCTGCTGTCCTGCTGAAAGATGCCACCAACCAGGGGATGAAGGATAAGATGCAATTCATCCTGCTCAACTGGTGTGCGGATGAGATCTTCATCAAGCTGGCCGGCCCGGCTGCCGAAGGCGTGGTGGGGGTCATCCCCTTCACACCGCCGACTTCCCCCGTCCCTGGACACAAAGATGCCGACGAATGGCTCAAGTCCCAGGGATCCAGCCTGCAGGAAAAGGGTCTGCACTACATCCAGGGTTGGTGGACCATGGCCGTGATGACCGAGGGCATTCGCCGCGTCATCAAGGAAGGGAAGGAAGTGACCGGCGAGAACATCCGCGCTGCGCTGGAAACGATCCAGAACTTCGATACCGGCGGCGTAACGGCGCCGATCACCTTTACCCCGACCGATCACGGTGGGAACAAGGCCGCTCGCCTGTTCAAGGTCGAAAACGGGCAATGGGTCCAGCTCAGCGACTACATCTCCGCCCAGAAATAATGGGAACCAATGGGGAGGGTCCCACCCTCCCCATTTCCCCCTCTACCGATTCCCTCGCCCTTGCGACCCCAAATCCACGAGGACGACATGCTCAGCCTGAATAATGTGGAAGTCATCTACAACAAGGTCATCCTGGTACTCAAAGGAATGTCCCTGCAGGTGCCACAGGGCAAAATTGTTGCCTTGCTTGGCTCCAATGGAGCCGGCAAATCCACCACGCTGAAAGCCATCTCCGGCCTGCTCAAGCCAGATAACGGCGAAGTGACCGACGGCAGCATTGAATTCATGGGCGAGCGCATTCACCATCGGGATGCAGCGGAGATCGTGCGCATGGGCATCTTCCAGGTCATGGAAGGGCGGCGCGTCTTCGAGCATCTCACCGTCGAGGAGAATCTGATTGCGGGGGGATATACGCGGCGCGGATTGAATCTGAATCGTGAGTTAGAGATGGTGTATCACTATTTCCCGCGCTTGAAAGAACGTCGCACCCAGCGTGCTGGCTATCTCTCCGGTGGTGAACAGCAAATGCTGGCCATTGGTCGCGCGTTGATGGCGCAACCTCGCTTGATGATGCTCGATGAACCCTCGCTCGGCCTGGCGCCCCTCCTGGTCGCCGAAATCTTTCACATCATCCAGCGCATCAATCAGGAACAGGGCACCACCCTCCTGCTGGTCGAGCAGAATGCCAACCTGGCGCTTCAGGTCGCCGATTACGCCTATATCATGGAAAACGGGCGCATTGTGCTGGAAGGATACCCCAACGATCTGCGCCAAAACGCCGATGTGCGCGAATTCTACCTGGGGCTGAGTGAAGTAGGCCAGCGAAAATCCTACCGCGAGGTCAAACACTATAAGCGCCGCAAACGCTGGTTAAGCTGAGGGAACGATGGAGCTTGCAGAACTGATCCTGCATCTGGCTGCCCATGCGCCCGGCTTTGCCGAACGCCTGCAGCAGGCCGGGCTGGAGGCCGCGCAAATTCGCACGCTGGATGACCTGAACAGGCTGCCGGTCATGCGAAAGGATCAACTGACAGACATCCAGGCAGCCCATCCCCCCTTTGGCGGCTTCCTGGCCTGTGAGTTGAGCGAACTGCGGCGCATTTTCCAATCCCCAGGGCCAATCTACGATCCGGAACCACCCCAGCCGGACTACTGGCGATGGGCGCCCGCTCTGGCCGCGGCCGGGTTCGGCCCCGGAGATCGGGTTTTAAACTGCTTTGGCTATCATCTCACCCCGGCCGGCGCCATGTTCGAGGAGGGATTGTATGCGCTCGGCTGCACCGTGATCCCCGGCGGAGTGGGCAATCAGGAACAACAGGCGCGCTTGCTGGCCGATTTGAAGGTCAACGGCTACGTGGGGCTACCCTCCTACCTGAAGGCGTTAATCGAGAAAGCCGAAGCGCTTGGGCTGAAACCCGCCATCGAGAAAGCCTTTTTTACCGCCGAGCCGCTGCCGCCTTCGCTGCGCGCCTGGCTGCACGAACACGGGGTACGCATTGCGCGCCAGGGATACGGAACAGCCGAATGCGGCAATCTGGGCTATGAATGCGAAGCCGAAAACGGCTGGCATGTGCCCGAAGATGTCTGGATTCAAATATGCGACATCCACAGCGGTCAACCCCTGCCTCCGGGCGAAGTAGGGGAAATTGTGGTAACGTTGCGCAATCCCTACTATGCCCTGGTACGCTTCGGCACCGGCGACCTTTCGGCTCTCAATCCGGAACCCTGCGTCTGTGGGCGCACCTCGCCGCGCCTGATGGGCTGGCACGGACGGGTGGGAGATGCCGTCAAGGTACGTGGCATGTTCCTGCATCCGCGTCAGCTCAGCGATTTCCTGGGCCGCTTCCCAGAAATTGAGCGCGGCCAGGCGCTGATCACGCGCCATGAGCACCGCGATTTTCTGACCCTTCGCCTGCTCCTGCGCCGGCCCGTAGCCGATCCTTCGGATTTCGCTGCCCAGATCGCCCGCATGGCACGGGAAGCGCTCAAGTTCAGCCTGGAGGTCGAATTCGTCTCTGCAGACCAGCTCCCCCCCACCGCGCCGCTCATTCGCGATGAGCGAACGTGGGAATAAGCGGCTCAGGGCTGATAAAGTGCACGCATCAACCCCGATAGAAATTCCTGCATCTGCTCCTGGGTCGCCGCATCCACGGGATGCGTTCCGCGTCCACGGAAGTTCCAGGAAATGGACATGCCATCGGCCACCGCCTGGGGATCGGAATAGGTGAACTCAAAAGGTGCAAATCTCTTCATCCAGTCGCTCATCTGCTGGAACTCCTGGGGGGAAAGTTTCTTCTCCATGTGTTTCCCCCGGCAACTGCTGATCACGGCCCTGCCATCGGCATAGAGGATCACTTCATCACAGAAACCAGCAATCCCACCCTGGCGGGAAAAGGTAAATATCACCTCGGAAGAAGCAGGAAGGGGTGTATTCTGCACGACAACCGGGCTGGAAGGGGAAGCGAACATCGGTTGGCAGCCCATCAGAAACAAAACAACGGCAAAAAGCATTTGGCGCACGGTATCCTCATTCAGAATCAATCCAGGAATGGTCTCAGACCAGGGGAAAGAATGCCAGCAGGTCTGTCAGACTCTCGTTAAACGCCTTTCCCATCTCATCCGTTCCCATCTCTTTTGAACAGGAGAATACAATCCGCCGAAAAGTGGAGAATGCGCGGTAAGAACCCGCTCTGACCTCCGGAATACCTGCCCTATTGCTTCCACCGTTTCTGTGCGCGGTATGCCAACCGTTCACAACCAGTGATCTGCAGGCCTCATCTTGTCAAATAGCGGCTAAAAGCTCGTTTGCAATGCCGGAGGTGCTAAAATTGTAACCAAAGCGCCTGACAGGCAACGATAACCACTTACCGGGTAACGATTCCAGTCGTGGGGAATCCAATGCCATTCTCCTGCCCTGTCAGGAATCAAAACCTCAACCTGTCTCGTGCGCTCACTGCATCACGGCAGCGTTCACAGCAATACAAAACGAAACGAATGGAAAAACCAATGGCACATGAACTTCCCTTACGCTACGGCATGAATCCCCATCAGACCCCGGCGCGGGTCTATGTGAAATCCGGCGAGCTGCCGCTCACCGTGCTGAACGGCGCGCCCGGCTACATCAACCTGCTCGATGCGCTGAACGCCTGGCAACTGGTGCGCGAACTGCGGGCCGCCCTCGATCTGCCGGCCGCGGCCTCATTCAAGCACGTCAGCCCCAGCGGCGCGGCGGTGGCCACCCCGTTGAATGATCGCCTGCGCAAGGCGTATTTCGTCGAGGACCTGGAACTTTCGCCCCTCGCCACCGCCTACGCGCGCGCCCGCGGCGCCGATCGCATGTCCTCCTTTGGCGACTTCGCCGCCCTCTCCGACCCGGTAGACCTGCCCACCGCCCAATTGCTGGCGCGCGAGGTCTCCGATGGGGTGATTGCGCCCGGCTACGCGGCCGAGGCCCTGGAAGTGTTGAAGCAGAAAAAAGGCGGAAAATACGTCATCCTGCAGATTGATCCGAACTACACCCCGCCGCCGATGGAGAGCCGCGAAGTCTTCGGCATCACCTTCGAGCAGCGCCGTCACGACCGCCCGGTGACGCCCCAGGACCTGACGAACATCGTCACGGCGAACAAGGACCTCCCCGAATCCGCCCTGCGTGACATGATGCTGGCCTGGATCGTGCTCAAGTACACGCAATCGAATTCGGTCTGTTACGCGCTGGACGGGCAGGTCATCGGCGTGGGCGCCGGGCAGCAGTCACGCGTTCACTGCACCCGTCTGGCCGGGCTGAAGGCCGATCTGTGGTGGCTGCGCCAGCATCCGAAGGTGCTGGGGTTGAAATTCCGCCCCGGAATCAAACGCCCGGATCGCGATAACGCCATTGACCAGTACCTGCAGCCGGACGTGACCGAGGTCGAAAAACGCGGCTGGGCCGAGGTCTTTGCCGAAGAACCGCCGCCGCTTTCCCCCGAAGAACGACGCGCCTGGCTCGACCAGTTGACGGGCGTCACCCTCGGCTCGGACGCCTTCTTCCCCTTCCGCGATTCCATTGACCGCGCCGCCCGCTCCGGCGTCCGATACGTGCTCCAGCCCGGCGGTTCGGCGCGTGACGAGGAGGTCATCCGCGCCTGCGACGAGTATGGGATGGTGATGGTCTTCAGCGGCGTGCGTCTGTTCCATCATTAGCCGACAGGCAAACAATGACCGCGCGACTCGTCGTCCTTATCTCTGGCAACGGCACCAACCTGCAAGCCATCCTCGACGCCTGCGCCAACGGGACACTTCCCGCACAGGTGGTTGCCGTTTTTTCAAACAAAGCCGATGCTTATGGCCTGGTGCGGGCACAACGAGCAGGGGTGCCAGCGCTGTTTTTCCCGAAACGGGAGGGCGAACCACGTGCCCGACGAGGGTGTAGATTCTGGCACGGTGCTGGCAGTGGAGGAAATTTTCTTTCAGCCGGGCGAGTCGCTGGAAGCGTTCGAGGCACGCGTCCATGAAGTGGAGCATCGTCTGCTGGTAGAGACGCTCAGGCGTCTTCTTGCTGAATAAAAAAACACCTCAGGAGACAATCTTATGCCCCAAGCCATTCTTTCCGTTCATGATAAGACAGGCATCGTTGAATTTGCCCGCGGCCTCGCCGATCTCGGCTGGCGGCTGCTGGCCTCCGG
This sequence comes from Chloroflexota bacterium, assembly GCA_017743695.1. Lineage (GTDB taxonomy): Bacteria > Chloroflexota > Anaerolineae > Anaerolineales > Villigracilaceae > 630D-37. Next base: position 24,065 of record JAGHYK010000003.1, on the reverse strand, counting down.
CGGCACCGCCCGGCTACTGCGCGAACACGGGCTGCCGGTCACCGAAGTGGCCGACTATACCGGCTCGCCCGAAATCCTGGGCGGGCGCGTCAAGACACTGCACCCGGCCATCCACGGCGGATTGCTGGCGCGTCCGACAGCCTCCGACCGCCAGCAGTTGCTCGACCTGGGCTGGGATACCATTGACCTGGCAGCGGTCAACCTGTATCCCTTCGAGCAAACCGTCGCCCGTCCGGATGTGAGCGACGAAGAAGCCATCGAAAACATTGACATCGGCGGCGTGACGCTGATCCGCGCCGCGGCCAAAAACCACGCCCGCGTCACCCTGGTCTGCGACCCGGCGGATTACGAGGCGGTACTGGCTGCCCTGCGCCGCGGCGAAGTGCCGGCGGAGTTCCGCCGTCGCCTGGCCGTCAAAGGCTTCGCGTTGACCGCCCGCTACGATCAGGCCATTGCGGCCTATCTCGCCCGCACGCTGGAAAGATGACAGGTGGAGTATGAAACTTCTTACCCGATGGCGCTGGAGCGCCCAAAGAAAACAAAACCTGGCCTTGATAGCCCTGCTGGCCTACTATCTGGTATGGTTTCTCGCCCCGCTCATGTATCACCAGTTTTTCGTTTCGCTGGCTTCTGACTACCTGGCCCTGTGGAGCGCCGGGAAAATCGCCAGGGAGCAAGGATTCGCCCAGGTTTACCGCCTGGAAACACTCCGCGACGTCCAGCAAGCGCTGGTGCCCAATCCTGACCCACAAAAACTGGTGATTCCAGCCCCTTATCTGCCCTTTTTCCAGCTTCCGATGCTATTCCTGTCCGGCCTTCCGCCAGCGCTGAGTTTCTGGATATGGACTTTCTTGAACTTTGGCGTGCTGCTCGCATACCTGATCCATTATGCCCGGCGATGGGCGCCGCTGCAGAAGGCATCCCGACCCCTGCTCTTTTTGCTGTTCTCGCTGCCCGTCTTTGGCAATTTTTTCTGGGGTCAGCTTAATGTCTGGTTACTGATCTGCGTGGGAGAGTTCCTGTGGAACCTGCATGAAGGACATCCCTGGAGAGCCGGCCTGTGGCTATCGGGATTGATGCTCAAGCCGCAAACCCTGCTTCTGATCGCGCCGCTATTGCTCCTCTGGCGAGCCTGGAAAACGCTGGCCGGTTTCCTGACCGGCACGAGCGGCATCCTGCTCTTCTCCGCCCTGCTTCTGGGTCGGGAGGGAATTCTGAACTTTCTCTCTTTGAGCACCTTTTGGGGGAACAGGGGAAATGAGTTGCCTGCGATCAACCCCTCCAACATGATGAACTGGCGAATGGTCGCCGAACATCTGACAATCTGGCTGGGAAAAGGGCCGGCCTGGGGCATTGCGCTGTTGGGGAGCCTGGTCACGCTATGGATTGCGCTTCGCCCCTGCCTGCGCTTCCCCGCGCCACGCCAGATGCCCGTGGTCTTCCTGCGAATTTTTGCGGCCACCCTGCTGGTCACCTGGCATTCCCATTACCATATGGCGATGATCCTCCTGCCTCCCCTCTTACCGGCCCTCTTGAATGGAGAAATACCTTTCCATCGCCTGACGAGATGGGTCTTCCTGCCACCCCTGGTTCAATTTATAGCTCTGACGCTCAGCCTCCTTTTCCCCAACACCAACCTGTTCGTCCCTTATCACGATCTGAACAGCCTGTTAACCGGCCTGGCCATGATGGGTACAACCGCTGCTTTCTTCTGGAACGGTTCCCGCCCGGCTATTGCTCAACAGGCTGTAGCTCCAGGCGATAGCGGCTGAAACGAAAGCCGCCGGCTGCGTCACCTTCCAGAATACGCAACCAGAATGGCGCATCGGCGATGAGCAGCGCCTCGCCATTGCACGGGAGGGGAAGCACCTCTGCACGTCCCCGATCATCCCAGCGCTCAACGCGAAGCATCTGCGGGGGATCGCAGCGCAATCGCACCTGCAGGGTGAGCCTGCCGCCGACCTCTACTCTCACCCAGTCCTCTGCATCTCCCTGAGGAGCAGAAACCTCATCTTCCAGGATCACGCGAGATGGAGGCATCCCATTCAAGGGGATGCGCCAGAGCGGCGCAGCCTGCGTATCCCCGTCGAGGCGCGCGGGGTGGAGGGTCGGCGTGGACATGGCGGCTGGCGCAGTCGGAGCGAGCGTCGCGGTGACGCTGCCATCCACAGAGAGAAGCGGCAATCGCCCGGCCGCATCCAGGCGCAGAAAGGCGGCATTCACCCAACCTTTTCCATCCGCCGCGGCAGGGTACTCAATCTGAATCCATGCTCCAGAGGCATCCCTGCCGAGGGCCTTCACCAGATCGCCGGCTTTCAACATCCCCAGGCTCTCAAAATTCGTGCCCGGGCCGCGCCGCACGTTCAAAGGTTGAAGCACCAGCGCCAGCGGCTCATCCAGAAGCGGGATAGCGTCCACATTGACCCCCTCGACATAGGTCGCACTCACCCATCCCCTGCCAGCCCCATCAGGATATACGATCAAAAACCAGCTTCGCGAGACATCCTGTGCCAGGATTTCTATCCTGGCGCCTGCGTCCAGGATACCCAGCACTTCTGCGCTGCTGGTAGGAGCCTGGCGCACATTCAGGCGTGTTCTGGCACGTCCGATAAAACGGGCGGCCGGAGAGGGGGCTGGAGAGGGCGTCGCTCCGGTTTCAGAAGTTGGCGCCAGGGTCGGATAGGGGGAGAGCGTCGGCGTGACCGATGGAGAGGGCGAGGGAGAAACAATCGGGAGGTCGGTCAGAGGGAGACAGGCCATCAGGAAGAGCAGCACGAAAAGAGAAAAGCCGCGCATAGCAAAAAGCCGCCTCTTCGGCGGCAGTACCCCTGGGCAGATTCGAACTGCCGTCTTTGGCTCCGGAGGCCAACGCTCTATCCACTGAGCTACAGGGGCATTGGACAGGATAATTTTACCACAATTCGAGACGCGACCGGTTGCTGCAAAGCGAGAGGGTCACGGTTTTCAGGCCATACCGTCAACGAATTGGTAAATCAACGAACGTTCATTCTCTCATTCGTTGACGGTCTCCCCCTACAGGCCGGAAAGGCCATCCTGTCGCGGTCCGCATTCGTTATTCGTTGACGGTTCCCTTCCCCTACGCTGAAAACTCACCACACAAAACTGTAATTCTTTCGGGGAGGCAACTGTCGTAAAATGATAGTGTGCTTGCCCGGCTGAGAAATCTTTCCCGTACCCTTACCGCATCTCCTTTTCCCCATCGCTCCTGGGAAGAAGCGCAACGAGTCTCCTTACTGTTGCGAATGCTTTTCTATGGCTCTGCCCTCTCCCCCATCATTCTCACCTTACACTACGTCACCGGCACGTATGTCCCCGTCATCTCCTACGAAGCGGATATGTTCATCGTCTCTCTCTCCTGGGCAGGTCTCTATCTGCTGGCACGGACTCGTTATCCGCGGATCGCCTTATACGCCTCCTCCCTCCTGACCATCCTGATCCTCCTGAGCGCTTACCTCCACGGCAACTCCTGGGCGCTCTTTTACTTCGTACCTGCACTGGTAGCAACCGCGTTTATGGTTCCGCCTCTTCCGGTGGCGTTAATCGCCTCCGGTTATCTGGGCATGACCCTCTGGCTCTCGAAAGGCTCTGATGCGTTTCCTATCGCACCCCTGATCATCCTTGTCACCGCTTCGATTGCATTGATAATCTCGCAACATCTCCAAAAATCATACACAGCCTATCAGCAAGAACTTGCCAGTTATGACCACCACTTCCGCAAGCTCCTGCAAGAAAACTATAACGGCCTGCTGATCTTGCACAACGAGAAAATCGAATCGGCGGACCACCGCTTTGCCACCCTGGTCAGGACCTCCCTGGAGAGATTACAAGGGGCGCACATTCGAAAATTTCTGGCTTATGACTTTAGCAACGCGCCCGAGGCAGACAAAGAAACCGTAGAAACTTTGCTGAAACTCAGCGACGGTTCCATCCTGCATGTGGAAGTATTACGAACATGGCTTCAAGATGGCCGTCAGCTTCTGGCGATTCGAGATATTACGCCGCGCAAAGAAATAGAGGCGGAACTGCGTTTCCAGGCCCTCCATGACGAAGTGACCGGGCTCCCCAATCGTCGTCATCTGATGCGCATTCTGCCCCTGTACTATCAAAACCGCCAACCCTTTGCACACGCCTCGCTGCTTTTCATTGACATTGACGACTTCAAAAAAGTCAACGATTCAGCCGGCCATTCCGCTGGGGATGCACTGCTCAAGATAGTAGCCAAACGCCTGCAGCGAGCCATACGAAGTGGAGATTTTGTAGCACGCTATGCAGGGGATGAATTTGTGGTGATCGCAAACATCCCCCCTGGAGAAACCAGCCACCTGCTCGAACGCATCCGCAAGAATTTACATAAACCTTACACCATCGAGAATCAGGAATTTCATTTGACTGTAAGCATTGGAGTTGTACCCGATGTTCTGGAATTTAAAAATTATGAAGAATTGATCCGCCAGGCCGATCAGGCCATGTACCAGGCAAAACGGGCAGGCAAAGCCCGAATCGTCTATATATCATCCAAACGCCACATAAATGCGCAGAGATAAATACAGACGGCAAGCATTTGCCGTCTGTATCCAAGTGAATCCCTCTTCCCCTCAGGCTGTTTCCAGATAGCGTTGAATCTCCCAATCCGTAACTTTCATACGGTATTCTTCAACTTCGGCCCATTTGGCGCGCAAGAACGCCTCTGTCGTGACCGGACCAAGCGCATCCTTGAGCACTTCATCCTGTTCAAACTCTCGCAGAGCCTCAGCCAATGAACCAGGCAGTTCTCGCACTCCCATCTGAGCGCGCTCTTCTCGGGTCAAATGATAAAGATTGATGTTGGTTAGCGGCGCTGGCGGCTCTAATTGACGATCAATCCCATCCAAGGCCGCCGCCAGCATCACAGTGAAAGCCAGATAAGGGTTAGAAGAAGGATCAGGGAAGCGCAGTTCAGCCCGCATGGACTGATGCCGGCCTTCAGTATAGCGTGGTATACGAATCAAAGCTGAACGATTGAGCTGTGCCCACCCAATATACACTGGAGCCTCATAGCCAGGAACCAAACGCTTATAAGAATTGATTGTCGGAGCAACTACCGCGGCCATCGCACGGGCATGGGCCAGTTGACCAGCAATGAAGTGGTAGGCTAATCGAGAGAGCTTATACTCGTCGTTCTCATCAAAAAACAGATTTTTCCCATTCTGGTCAAAGATCGATTGATGACAGTGCATCCCTGAACCATTGATCCCAAACACCGGCTTGGGCATAAATGAGGCAATGAGGCCGTGTTGGGCCGCTATTGCCTTCACGGTGTACTTAAGAGTGAGCACATTGTCAGCCGTACGTAACGCATCCGCAAAACGGAAATCAATCTCATGCTGCCCCAACGCCACTTCGTGATGCCCCACTTCGACATCCAGCCCCATTTCTTTGAGCGCCTCCATCAGCTCCGTACGCACCCGTACCGCATCATCATCGGCTGAAAAATCGAAGTATCCGCCAACATCATGAGGCACGGGATGGATGCCTCCACCATTGCTACCCTTGAAAAGGAAAAACTCCGGTTCCGGCCCAACGTTGTAGATCCAGCCACGAGCACGGAGTTTTTCCAAAAAACGCTTGAGAGTACCCCGCGGATCGCCTTCAAAAGGTTTGCCATCGGGAGTGTAAATGTCACAAAAAACGCGCGCGCGTCGCCGTTCAGCTGGTGACCAGGGCAATATGGCATAGGTATTCGGGTCCAGAACCAGGCGCATGTCGCTTTCCTGAATACGGGCAAACCCCTCGACCGAAGAACCATCGAACCAGACCCCCTCTTCCAGCGCTACCTCCAGACGAGAGACAGGCATATCCACAGACTTAACCGCACCTGTCACATCGGTAAACTGGAGGGAAATAAACTTCACATTATCCTCTCGAACCCGAGCCAACAAATCTTTTGAATTCATCAGAACCTCCTGACAGGAACTTTTTGGAATATAGAAGCTGCTCGTATTCTATCCCATCGAGCAAACATTCTCCATCACCCATTTGGGTAGATTAGAAAGAATTTTTCCATAACTACCTACCCTCCTGTCACTGTAAACCACCACAAGCGGCGAAGCAATCCCCTGCAAAACGGACGGCGGACCGCAGACAGCAGACCGCAAGCGGCAAATAGCAAACAGGGGATAGAGAATTGCTTTCCCTGCTTTGCTTCACTTCCTGCAATGACAAATGGGATAGGAGTTTCTACCTGCTTATGTTAGGTGGTTACATTTCCCATGTGGTATAATCCCGCAAACTTAGCCCTGGTGGAGGTGAAAAATGTCACATATTGTTGATAGTATCTCATTCGGCGCGATCGTGCAGGTGCGCGATCGCCTGCTGGAGCAACAGGCAAAGGGGCGGAAAGTACTGCGCCTGGAATCCGGCGATCCATCCTTCAGCATCCCGGAGCACGTCCGTGAAGCGATGGAAAAGGCATTACGGGATGGGCACACCCATTACACCGCTTCTACGGGGATTCCCCCGCTGCGCGAGGCGCTTTTCCGCAAAGTCACCCAGGAAAATGGGTTGAAAGTGCCCACCCCCGATCACATCGTGGTCACCAACGGTGGTATGCATGGGCTGTATGTGCTCTTTCGCGCCCTGTTAGAGCCTGGCGACGAGGTCATCATCCCCGATCCAATGTGGACTGAGATCGGCGAAAACATCCGCCTGGGGGGCGGGAAACCGGTCCCGGTGCGTCTGCGCCCGGAAGACGGGTATCAATATCTCCCCGAAGCCATCGAGGCTGCCATCACGCCGCGCACGCGGGGCATCTTCGTCAACACCCCTCACAATCCCACCGGCGCCGTGATCCCGCGCCAACGACTGCAAGCCATTGTTGACCTGGCCAACAAGTACAACCTGTTCCTGGTGAGCGATGAAGCCTATGAGCACGTGCTCTTCGACGAGGAGACTCACACCAGCCTGGGGTCTTTGCCCGGCGCCGAGGAGCGCACCTTCAGCGTTTACTCCATGTCCAAGACATACGCCATGAGCGGCCTGCGCGTTGGCTATGTGGTGATCCCACAAAAGAACATCCTGGAACGCGTGAAGAAGCTCGTACGCTGCACGATCAACGGGGTCAATTCCGTGGCCCAATGGGGAGCGGTCGCGGCCGTCAACGGGCCTCAGGACGCGACGCGCGCCATGGCGCGCGAATACCAGTACCGTCGGGATGTGCTCTATGCCGCCTTAGAAAAAGCGCCCTATCTCAAGCCCTTCAAACCCTCCGGCGCTTTTTACCTTTGGGCGCAGATTACCGAAGACTGGCCTGGTTACCAGGGTGCACGCGATGACTGGTCCATGACGAACTACCTGATCGATCAGGCCGGCATTGGCTCCTCGCCCGGTTCGGCCTTTGGCAAGGCAGGCGAAGGGCACATCCGCTTTGCCTTCTCCTGCTCCACCGACCAGGTGGAAGAGGCGGCGCGCCTGTTGCCTCAGGTGCTCTCGGCTGCGTAAAGATTGCGATAGATCACGTACATCTCATAAATCTGGCGCAGATAGCGCCGCGTCTCCTCAAAGCGCACCACTTCCACAAACAAGTCCGGGTCACCCTCTGCCAGGCGGCTCCACTCCAGCGCATTGCCCGGACCTGCATTATAGGCCGCCAGCGCCACCCATATATCTCCCCCAAAGTAATTTCGTTGGGTCGCCAGGTAATGCACCCCCAATCGCAGGTTGACGAGCGGGCGGCTGAGGTCATCAGGGGTGAAATCTGCCGGCCAGCCAAGCTGACGCGCCACACCCGTTGCCGTCTGGGGCATAATCTGCATCAGACCGTGAGCGCCCGCCTCCGAACGCGCCGCAGGACGGAAAAGGCTTTCCTGACGCACCACACTGAAGAGAAGCAGGAGGTCTAAATTCTCCTGCTCTGCCAGCGGCCGCAAGACATCCCCATAATAAGGCCCATAACGCACATGGCTGAAGTACATCGGAGCGTGGAAAGAACGGGCGGCATCGGTCAGGCCGGCCAGATACAGCACCTGACGGGCGCTCAGGATCGCCAGGTCATAAACCTGGAGACGACGAAAGGCCTCGATCAGGCGGAAGGTCGCCGCAGCATCCCCGCTCACGGCCTGGCGCAGCGCCTCCCATTCGGCATGGGCCTCATCGTAGCGCCCCAGTTCCCAGAACTCCCGACCACGCACCCAACGCGCATCCTGGGCCAGAGAACCCAGGCTGGAAAGGTCCAGATCAGCGGGATAATTGAACGTCAGACGCACCCAGGAGGCCGCCTGACGCCATTCTGCTTCCCAATCCACGAACAGATTGGGTTGCCGGGATGTTTCAAAGATCTTACGTCCCAACAGCAGATCGCGCGCCCGCTCACTGTAATAACCGGTCGGATCGAGCGACTGCGCATGGCGCCAGGATTCGGCGGCGGCCTTTGGATCGCCCAGCGACTGCTGCACCTTTCCGATCCAGAAATGCGCCCGCGCCCGCCCCTCGGCGGAAGTCGTGACGAGCAAGAGCTGCTGGAAGGCGGTCAGCGCACCCGAATAGTCCTTCTGGCGATAGCGCAGCAGCGCGGCCTGAAAAAGCCCTTCCTCTGCCTGCGCGCTGGAAGGATAATAGTGGACAATGCTTTCCCAAACGCCCTGAGCATTGGCAAAATCTCCGGCGCGCTCATAAAAGCGAGCGGCAGCAAACATCCAATCCGCCGCCCTCTGGTCGCCAGGGCGAGCAGCCGCCAGTTGAAGGAGCGAGCTGGCTGCGCCGCTCCAATCCCCTCGCCCCCAGGCCAGCCAATCCGCCTTCATCTCCCAGGCCTCCGCCCAACGTGGATGGGAAGGGTAGCGAGTCAGAAAAGAATCCAGCGCCTGGAGCGCCGCCTCCTGCTCCCCTTGCGCCTGCAGAATCAGGGCGCGATAAAACTCCGCAGTACCATCGTGCTCCGAATGCGTGCTGAGATAGCGACGGATGGCCTCCAACCCTACCCCGTACTGCCCGGCATAATAATCCACAATGCCGCGATCCAGGTCGTCCACCATCGCATTCTGGTCCAGTAACCGCCTCAGTGCCTGATAGGCGTAGTAAGCGCGTGGATATTCATGGATCGCCCGTCGCAGACGCTCCTGGGCAGCCGCGCGTTGCCCCAGAGACTCTAAGGCCTCTGCGGCCACATATTCTGCCTCTGCCTTCAGATAGTCATTCTCGCTTTCCTGGATCACCTGATCGCAAAGCGCAATGGCGCCACCGTAATCTCCCAACTCGATGCGCGCACGTGCCATCTTCAAACGCAGGTACAGCCCGTCGTCCAGGCGTGGGGCATTGGCCGCGGCTTCGTAGGCCGCCAGCGCACCGACCACATCACCGCTTTGAAGCAGGGCATCCGCGGCGTGTTCCTGCACGAAGGCGTCGAGCACCCCAGGGCGCAAGATCAGATAAGTACGATAGGCCGCAGCCGCATCCGCATAGCGCCCCAGGGTATTGTAAATCTCCCCGGCCAGGAAATACGCCTGGGCCAGGCGCTCCAGGCGCGGGTTGGAACGTAACAGCGTCAGAATGGTATTCAGGGCAGTCGCGTAATCCCCCTGCGCATACAGAGCCTGCGAGCGCAGCCAGAGCGCCTCCTGACGTACCTGTGGATCGGGATCGGAAAGGAACGGTTCACTTTCGATCTTCACCCGATCATAATCCCCCAGGAAAAACGCCTCGCGTAACGGCAAAAGAACGGATGGCACAACCGCGGAGTCAGCAGCAGGCGAAGGGAAAACTTCCGGGGTGGCGGTCACCCCGGAAGTGGGAAGAGGGGAAGGCAGGGGGGAAGGAGAGGGGGAAGGCGTGGTCGCGGGCAGGGATGCGAGCAGGTTACAGCCTGACAGCAGCACCAGCGCCAGCCACCACCAGCGACTGAGGCGCATTTTTAGCCTTTCTCATCCTTTTCTTCCAGAATCTCAAGCTCCTGGCGAAGATTCCGCCAGCGTAGCCCCAGACTGAGCAGGTAAATCCCCAGCACCACAAAGAACAGAAGATAACCACCTGTCATGTAAGCAGAAGTATCGGGCGGCATGTCATCCCTCCATTTTCATCCAGCCTGGAGTCGCGCCTGATCCACGCGCGCAGCCAGGCGTCCCAGGCGAATGCGATGCCAGAACAAATCCACGAAGAGGATCGTAAAAGCGAAAAGGGCGAAAAAGAAAGCCACTCGCATCCCCGGAGCGAGCGAAAATTCACCCTTTGCCGCCTCCGAAGAAGCACCGAAGAGCACAGGATGGATGGTGCGAAAGAGGCGAATGGCCATAAAGGTCACCGGCGCGCTCACCGCCCCGATCAGCGTATAAACAGCCCCGAAGCGCGCCCGACGCTCCACCTCTTCGATCCCCTGGCGAAGCATAAAATAGGCCAGATAGACCAACTCGGTAATGGCTGCGGTGGTCAGGCGAGGGTCCCAGGTCCACCAGGTATTCCAGACCGGGCGCGCCCAGATCGAGCCTAAAGCGATGGCGATAAAGAAGAACACCAGGCTGATCTCCACCGCCGCCACCTCGATCACATCCCATTTCAGATCATGGCGCACCAGATACATCACCCCGGCGAACCCCGCCGCCAGAAAACCGAGCAACCCCACCCAGGCAGTCGCCACATGGAAATAGAACACACGCTGGACAGCGCCCATCACCGCCTCCGTTGGCGCATAGAAGAGCGCCAGATAGGTGGCGATCAACAGGCTGAGTGCCGAAAGGATATCCAGCACCGTCAGCGCAAGGGGTTTTCGTTCCATGGTTCACTCCTCAATCACAGAATCAAAAAGCATGTAGGAAATGGAGAGAAAGATAACATCATATGTCAGCAGCAGATTCAAGAAGGGCAAAATTTCCTCCCGCGCTGCGCCGCTCAGATAGCCGCCGCTCGCCTTGACTGCGCCGATCACCAGCGGCAACAGCACCGGAAAAAGCAAGATGGGTAACAGCAGATCGCGCGTCCGCGCCTGAATGCTCATACTCGCCAGCAACGTTCCCACGGCCGCATAGCCCAGCGAGCCGAGCAAGATCACCAGGAACAATCCACCGTTGAAGAGATTTTGATTATACAGGAAGCTATATAACGGCAGGATCAGCGCCTCCACCAGCAGCATGAACAACAGATTGCCCAGCATCTTCCCAAAGTAAATCGCCGCCCGGTCAACGGGCGCCAGGAGTAGCCCATCCAGGCTGCCGCGGTCTTTCTCCATGGCCATTGAGCGGCTCAATCCAATCGTACCCGCGAAGAAGAACGTCGTCCAGAGCACGCCAGCCGTCACACTGCGCCGCGTGGCAACATCCAGTTCCATAGCAAAATTGAAGATCACGATCACCAGCAAGGCGAAGATGAACATCCCCGAAAAAAGCTCTCGCGAACGAAGCTCGGCGGCCAGGTCTTTCCAGAGGATCGCCCATACACTTTGCAGGAAGGGGGCGCGTGGCTTCATGCCGCCTCCAGCGCCTGACGGTAAAAGGCCAGCAAGCCGGAATGATGCAGCGCCTCGCGTCCGGCAGAGGCCACGATCCGCCCCCGCGAGAGCACATCGAAACGCGTCGCCAGGTCCTCCGCCCGCGCCAGATCGTGAGAAGTGAGCAGGATGGTTCGCCCCTGGGCGGCCACCGTGCGTAAAATCTGATCCAGGATCGCTGAAGCATCCTGATCCAGGCCCGTATACGGTTCGTCCAACAACAAAACCTGCGGATCGTGTAGCAGGGCTCGCCCAATCGAAAGGCGCTGCTGCATCCCGCGCGAGAAGGTACGTACCAGATCGGCCCGCCGTCGCTCCAGACCCACCAGCTCCAATACCTCCTTGACGCGCTGGCCGGCGTGCTCGATCCCATACAGGCGGGCATAGAAAAGCAGATTCTCCTCTGCCGTCAGATCGCCATATAGCAAGGTTTGATGGGAAACCACCCCCAACGTGCGACGCACCGCCGCCGCTTCCTGGGGCAGTGCATAGCCCCCAATACGCACCACCCCCGCGGTCGGGCGCGAAAGCGAAGCCAGAATGCGCAAAAAAGTCGTCTTACCGGCGCCATTCGGCCCCAAAAGAGCGACAAACTCGCCGGCATGAGCTGAAAAATCCAGCCCGCGCAGCACCACCTTCGGCCCGAAGCGCTTCATCAGGCGTTGTACCTCAATCATGGCGGCGCATTTCCTCCAGCAACGCCTTCAATTCTGCCCGTCGCTCCTGATAGGCGGCATCGCTCAATTTCCCGGCGCGGTGCAAATCATCCAGGGCAAGAATGGCATCCAACACCTCTTCCTCGGTCTCATAGGGGCTTTCCTCGAGCTCTTCCTCCTCGTCCATTGACCGGCGTCCGCGCAGGTAGAACCACATCCCGATCACAATCAGCGCCACTCCCAGCGCGCCTGCTCCCAGCCACAGGCTCTGCGAGGGCGCAAGGCTTGTCACGCTCGTCGCCTGTGGCCGCCCGGAAATCGTCAACTCCAGCGTGCTCCCGCTCGCAATCCCGTTCTTGCGGAAAAGATGAAAGACATTCCCCTGGAACGTGCGCGTGCCGGCATCCTCGATCCCCTCCCCCTGCGCTTTCATCCCCTGCGGCAGGATCACAATCAGCGAATCGCTCCCCAAGGGGAACGGCTGACGGAGCTGCACGCGATGGGTATAAGGCAGAGTATAGAAGGCGATAAACCCATAAGGCTGGTCGCTGGGAGGCAAGGCAATGCCCCCTTCGGCCTCCAGCAGAGAAGCACTATCCTGCGAAAGCTCGATCCCCGTCTGCGCCGCGCCCTCCGGGAAACTCAAAAACGGCAAACTGCTCCCATCCGTCTTCACCCGCACCACCTGCTGGCTGGGATTAAGCACCGAATACACGTTGAACACCTGGAGCTGTCCTTCGCCCACATCCACCTGCAGATGCACCTGCGCAATGCGCAACTGGCCAAAGTCCTCCGTCACCGGATAGATGCGGATCGTCGGCAGGCTGAGTTCACCCTGCCCCGCCTGCGCCATGCTCATCGAAGAGACATAACGCACACCATCCACCCTCACCTCGGCCAGGAACACACGACCGGCGGGCATTTCCACCCCCTCAAAACGATAGCTCCCATCCGGAGCCAGGGTTGAGGTGAGGCGCACCTTCTCCACAGGCATCGAGTTCACGTCCGCCTCATAACCATAAAGGGTAACGGAAAGGGACGAAGGCAGCTGCGCGCCGCCGGCGGCCTCCACCTTGCCGGAAACGACTTGCGCAACCGGGAGGGTTCCCGTTGCGCCTGCTTCGGGACCTGGGGCGATGGCCGTGCCCCCAGGCTCCGCTGCCGGGGAAGCCGGGGTCTCTGCGGGCGTCCCAGGCGCAGCCGTTTCCACCGGCTCCGGGGTGCCTGGAGCAGGGGTAGATACAGGGGTCGGCGTTTGGGGCGCAGGCGTCGGCGTCGCAGTGAGGGAGGTCGCCATCACCTCTGCAAAGCTCAAAGAGCGCAGGTATGCCACCACCTTCCAGGCCTCGGCCTCGCTGATCCCCTGAATGGGCGGGAAAGCCGCGCTCCCTTTGGTCACCCAATCAAACAACTCCTGATCCGAGCGCTGCGCCATCTCCTCCTGCTGACGGAAGAGACGCGTATCACACGCCGCGCACAGACGCTCAAAAATCTGCCTGCCCTCTTCAATCTCCTGCGCCGAAGTGTGCAGCGTCCAGGCATAGGCCACCACATCCCAGCGCTGCTGATCGCTCAAGCTACGGAAGGGCGGCATCATGCGATCCATCCTCCCCTGGGTGACCACGCGATACCATTCCGCAGGGCTGGCCGCGCGCCCGATCTCTGGTAGCCCCAGCGCCGTCACGCGCACGGGCAACTGTTTCCCCTGCGGGCCATCCCCCAGACCTCGCTCCCCATGGCAGGGCAGGCATTTCTCCGCGTAGATGGCCGCGCCGCGCGTCACACTGGGAGCTTCCGCCGGATACAGCGGCCCCAGGGTGGGGGGCGGTGTGGGAGAGCGATAATCCGGCGGCGGAGTAATATCGGCCGCCAGTGTAAAGGTGCAACCACCGAGCAGAAACAGCAACAAAAACCACGAAAGGATTTGCAATCGCGCCTTCAAAGTTAACTCCTTATTAAATTCTCCTGGTGCAATGCCACACCGCAGGAAGGACAAAAACGATCCCCCTCCATCAGCGGATGCCCACAGGCGGGGCAAAAGCCTTCGCCTTTCCCCTTACGGGCGGCGCGGCGCCTCGCCAGCAGACGCTCCAGCTCCTCGTCGCTTAAGCCGGCGCTCGACTCCTGGGCGCGTTGTGCGCGCCGTTCGGCCAGGGTAGCCTCCAGCCTCTGTTCCGCCTCGGCCTCGGAAATGCGCTCGCGCCAGGCCTCCAGTTCCTGCAGCAAGGTCGTGCCCTTTTTGAGCAACTCCGCCCGCAGCAGCGGATACTCCTCTTCCGGAATTTTCCCCAGACGGTGATCGAAATCCAGCTCCTGCAATGCGCTGAGCACTCGCTCATACTCGGCCATCAGGGAGGAATAACGCCGCTCCTCCATCGTCACACGCCGCCGACGGGGAGTGAGAAACGGCTGAGTCAGATAGGCCGCCATCATCAGCAAGATCGCCAAAAGGATCAAAAGCGCGCCAATATCCATGATGCCTCCCTATGGCCGCAGCAGAATCTGGTCTATGATCATCTGAATCTCCTGCGCCGACTGGAAGGGGCCCACCTTCACATACTGAACCACACCATTGCGATCCAGAATATACGTTTCCGGCACTCCCTTGATACGGAAGCGTTGCGCGAGCCGCGTTCCCAGGTCTGGCCCATTGGGGAAGGTGATGTTGAACTTCTTGAGATAAATCCGCGCCTCCGGCTCGGTATCCACATAATCCACCCCCAGGAAGACGACCTGGCCGCTGGACTGGTAGGATTCCCAGGCCTGCTGTAGCTCGGCGGCTTCCTGCTCACAAGGTTTGCACCAGGAGGCCCAGAAATTGACCAGCACCACTTTGCCGCGCAGCGCATCAAAGCGAACCTGAGATTGACCGTTATACTCATATCCCTGGTACAGGCTCAGGGTCAAATTGCCGGGCACGCGATCGCCGCGCTGGATAGTGCCCTGCTGCGCCCGCGCCAGCCCGATCCCGATCATGATCAAAAGCCCCAACAACCCGCTCCAGATCATGATTTGCGCCCAGAGGGGTACTCCGGGCCTTGAGGCAGATGCCGGATGTTCTGTCATTTTTCTCTCCTGCGCAAATCTTCTTCCAGCTTTCGTACCAGCGGATCGGCGCTCAATTGCTCGACCTCTTGTTCATCCACCGCTGCGGGTTTGACCCAGCTGCGCAACGTGCGGAAGAGCAAAACCACGCCGGCCAGGATCATCAGGGGTGGTAGTACATAAACAATCCAGTTAAATCCCTGCCGCGGCGGCTCACTGAGCACGCGCGCCCCATAATATTCCACAAAATACTGCTTGATCTCTGCCTCGCTCTTGCCCTCTGCCAGCATCTGGCGGATCAACTCTCGCCACTGGCGGCACGCTTCCGTCGGGCAAACATCCAGCGGCGTATTCTCACAAACCGGGCAATAGAGTTGACGCGCAATGCGGTTCACCTCATCATCGGTAGGCGTCCCGCCTTGCGCCAGGGTCACCTGCCGAGGCTGAAAAAAGGCGAGAACACCGAGGAGCAGAATGGCAAGCAAAACCGCGATGGAAAAGCCACGCTTCGTCATCCCTTCTTCCTCCTCAATCGGAAGCACCCACTCGCAGCGGCGAGCGGTCTGCAGCCCTCACAGGCAGCACTTCCATCTCCGGCTGCGGCCAGGCCGCAATCAGGATAGCCGCGATGAACACCAGCGCTCCCAACCACAACCAGTTTACCAGCGGGTTATGATACACCTTAAAGGTCGCCTGCTCTGCAGAAACTGGCTGCCAGTCCACCAGCAACACATACAGATCATCCGCCAGAGTACTGTATTGTCCGGGGATCGTCATCGTCTGTTGCGCATCAAAATAAAAGTCAATGCGCGGATGAAGCTCGGCGAGATATTTTCCATCCCGATACACACTCACCACCGCCCGTGTGACCTCGCGACCATCCGGAGCAGGGAAACGCGCAATCTCGTCGTAACGTACCTGATACCCGCTCAGGTTGATGGACTCTCCCACGCGCAGGGTGGCCTGCGTTTCGGACTGGAAAAGCTCGATCCCCAGGATACCCAATGCCATCATCATCATGGAAATGTGCACCAGGTATCCCCCGTAGCGGCGCCGATTGCGTGCAAAGAGCCTGCCCAGGGCGATCAGGAAAGGTTCCTTCTGCGCCTTCTGACGGGCGCGGGTGGCGCGCCAGATCTCATACAGGGTCACCAGCGTCACCAGGGCCACCAGGAAGAAACCGATAATCGCCACCAGATTGCGCATCCCGCCAAGCCATAACCCCAGCGTAATCAGCAAAGCGAGCAGGGCGGGTTTCCAGATGGCGCGCCCGAGCGTCTTCCAGGTGGATTTTCCCCAGGCCGAAAGCGGCGCCAGCGCCATCAAAGCCATGATCCCGGCAAACAGCGGTGCAGTCGCCCGCTCATAGAAAGGAGGCCCAACCGTAACCTTCTGCCCCGTGACCAGCTCGGAAAGCAGCGGGAAGATAACGCCCCAAAAGCAGACAATCAGCACGCTCAGGAACAGCAAATTGTTGAGCAGGAAAAGCGCCTCGCGGGAGAGCATGGACTTCATCTCCGCCTCGGCGCGCAGGGCATTCCAGCGATACAGTAACAAAGCCACGGAAGCCACAAACGTCAGGCCGATGAAGCCAAAAAAGGCCGGGCCGATGGCACTCTGGGCAAATGCATGTACCGAAGAGAGCACGCCCGAACGGGTGAGAAAGGTGCCGAAAATCACCAGATCGTAGGTCAGGATGATCAGGAGCATGTTCCATTGCTTGAGCATACCGCGTTTTTCCTGGATCATCACCGAATGCAGGAACGCGGTCCCGGTCAACCAGGGCATGAACGCCGCGATTTCAACCGGGTCCCACCCCCAATAGCCTCCCCATCCGAGCACATCGTAGGCCCAGCGTGCGCCAAAGACCAATCCCAGGGAGAGGAAAAGCCAGGCCCACAGCGTCCAGCGTCGGGTGATGTGGATCCAGCGATCATCCGTGCGGCCGGTGATCAGGGTAGCCATGGCAAAGGCATAGGGAATGACGAAGGAGACAAACCCCAGGTAAAGCAGCGGAGGGTGCACGATCATCCCTGGATGGCGAAGCAGCGGGTTCAGACCCCGGCCATCCTGAGGCACAAACGGAAGCGTGCCGGCCGGGCGGAACATCCGCTCTACCACATCGCCGCTCATCGTCTGCCAGTAGCGAGCGAAGGGATTTTCCGCGAAGATCACCAGCCCCAGGAAGAATGCCAGCGTCGTCGAGGTCACCACGATCACCCAGGGCAGGAACTCCGCATCGCGATCCCATTTGCGCAAAGTGACCAGGGAAGCAAACGCCGCCATCAACCACGCCCAGAAGACCAGGGAACCGGCCTGTCCTCCCCACCAGGCCGTGATTTTGAGATACGTGGGCATCGAGCGACTGGTCACTTCATAGACAAAAGAGACATCAAAACGGTTATTGACCAGCAACCCAATCAACGAGACCGCGGAGATGGTCAACAAAGGCCAGGTGAGAAGCTGAGATCGACGCGCGCTTTCGACCAGGTCGGCGCGTTGATGGCGCTCCCCCAGCAAAGCAGCAAGAACGCTATAAACGGCTGCGGTAAACGCCAGCACCAGTGCGCCAAATCCAATTTCAGGTAACATACATTCTTCTCCGTTTATAAGACTCTGCCAAAATAACCCCAACCGAGGGGGCAGGGAAAACGCTTACCCTTGCCCGGTTGGGTCTCCTCATCGGTGCGAAGGGTGAATGCGCACTTCAGTTCCCTTGCGCTTGCTGGGGCACTGCCTCTTCATAACGGGTTGGGCACTTCAGCAGCAACTCATCGGCATAGAAGACGCCATCGCTGCCGAGGTGACCGGTCATGATCGCCTGCGCCTCGTTCTTCAGCAGATCAGGCTTGGGGCCGATATACACCACCTTGAGGCGGGAACGGGTGGGATCGGTCACAGCTGCATGGAGCACGGCCGCCAGCCCGCCCTGCGCCTCCACTTCTTTGTTATCGCCCGGCACATGAGCAACCTCAAAGGTCAACTTCAGGGTTTGCGGATCGTACTGAATGGTATCACCGATCACCGCGCCCGAAACGCGCAGATTCTTCCCGATCACCTCGCTCCCTTTTGCCTTCACCTCGTCAACGGTCAGAAAATATTGCGCCGCCGCGACCGTAGAGGAAGCGATCAGATAAGCAACTGCAGCCAGAATTAACAGGCCTCCGATCAAAAATTTTGTGCGTGGCATAGCAACCTCCTGAGTAAAATGAAAACAGGCTTTATATTCTCAACGTGATAAGTTTCTGCTCTGCACTCACAAACCGATTATATCTGGATCGCTTTAATCTACTCTGAGAAAAGGCAGGAGGGTCACAGTTTGGGGGCATCCCTCTGAGAATGCATCTGCCGGTAGAAAGGGAGGGTTTCAGATTCAGCGCCCAATTTTTCAGGCCATACCGTCAACGAATGGAGGATGCCATTCGTTAAGAGGGCTCGCCCCGCGCCAGGCCCGAAAGCCCGTCGTGCCCCAGTCTGGAGTATATTTATCCCTTTGTGTCTTCGCGCCTTCGTGGTGAGAAAACAAAAAAACACCAGGTCACAAAGTCACGAAGTTTTTCCTCATTCCTCGTTCACTGGCGGTCTTCCTGACAGGCTGGAAAGCCTGTCCTACGGCGGTCTGCCGTCCGCGGTCTGCGGTCTATCTTGCGGTCTGCCGTCTATTCGTTCATTCGTTCCCCATTCGTTGACAGTTGCCCTCACCGCTCCACCCCCTCGCTTCAAACCGACTATAGTCAAAAGGGTCGGGTGTCTTTCCACAATGTTCATTCCCACAGGGAGAGCAACCCAGCCTGGCACATCCCCCTCAGACAATCCACCTGCTGCGGAAAGGCCATAACCGCCGCAGATGAGAGTCTGGCGGCCGTCAAGCAGCGTGTGCCATGATGTACAGGCGGGCTAACGATCTGCGCATCAGCCGCAGCGCGAAGCGAAGCGGAGCGCTGTCGGCTGGATGCGCGGGTTAGCCAGCCCGTTATTGGGACAACAACCTTACATCACCTGAAAAGTCTGACCAACTAGTTTGAACTCGGCAACTTCCTGCCTTTCTAGTTTCTGCCGAATCTGCTCAAAGCGTCTGACGGTCTCGGCTGAATACAAACGTTCGCCACACCGCAGGCATACGTCAGCGTGCACCTTGAACACTGCTGTATGCACACCGCCTTTCAGCAGTTTCTCCACTTCTTTCTCCACCAATTCCCCACCACAGACAGGGCACTTGTCAAAAGGTTTCATTTCTTTCTCCTACTGCGCCAATTGACCCATCGGTCAGGGTCAGGGCGATACACGGTGATCAACACAGCCCATTTTGTCGCTGGATTGAACGCCCAAACACTGTGAATCGGCTCACCAATGAAACTATCACCATATATCAAGCAACTTGGGTAGGGCTTATCCGTGGGATACTCTTCGATAATCTCGCCGTGCAAAACACTGAAGAAAATCTCGTCAAAGGACAGATGATCTGCCTGGGCTTCTTCGTCGGCATGATCAGTGATGCGGATACGATTATAACGGATTGCGTCAATAATGTCTTGAATGTCCACGAGATAACCCTGCCCAATGGATTCTGTCTCCTATTGTATCTCGACACGCTGAGTTTGCAAAGGGCTGGCTAACGGCTGGCGCATCAGCCGCAGCGCGGAGCGAAGCGGAGCGCTGTCGGCTGGATGCGCATGTTGGGCGGCATATCTTCTCAAGGTGTCTTTGTTTTTTGAAGCAACACATCCCGTACTGCAAAATAAGCGGGCTTGGGTCTGAAATCTTTATCGAACATCAATGGATCTGCATCAGGAATATTGACACACCATTTATCCTGACATGTGATCCACGATGTCGAATCAGAGACACCCCAAGTAGCAAAACTGGTACACACCCCTGATTCAAGGCATGCTTCCACCATATCTCGATAAAGGTCTGCCTGATACTTCCATCGTTCCTGTTGAGAACCAGGCACTTTATGAACGTCAACGTCAAACTCGGTTATAAAAATCCTTACCCCCAGTTCACCAAATTTACGCATTGTATCAACAACATCTTGCTTCTTGGGTGGGATAGGACTGCTGTATTTTAGCAAGAGGTGCATTTGCATTCCCACCACATCAATGGGAACACCCTTAGACTTTAGTCTCTTGACAGTCTCGTACATGTTATTCACAATTCGCCTGGTTTCCCCATCACGTGGGCTTTCATTATTGAACTCGTTGAAAATGAGAATGCCATCAGGGTCTGCTTCACGTGCCCATCGGAAACTCCATTCGATATACTCAGGCCCAATTTTGTCCATCCAGAAATCGGAGCCCTTCCACGCACTTCGGCTAATTGCCTCATTTGCAATACTCCATTCTGTTACCCGTCCTTTATAGTGAGTAACTACAGTTGTCACATGTTCCTTGAGAATTTGAATATATTCATCCCGCGAGAAATTTCCCTGCACCAGCCAATCAGGCAAAACATCCCCTTCAGTAGCCCCCCAAACAAGATGAGACGCTCGTACTCGAAAACCATGGCGAATCGCCCAATCTACAATCCTATCCAGGGTCTCAAAATCATAATCTCCACGTCCCCGCCAAAAACCCTTCCAGCTAAATTCCGAAAGGATAAGCGTGTTGTAATTCGCAAAGATAAGGTCATAATAGCGCGGGTCCTGCATTCGCCACCAGCCGAATTCTGTCCCCAGAGAGATCCCTGCTTTTTCTGCCAATTCTCGCAAGGTTGGTTCTTTAGCAGTAAATTTGCCTTCAGGTACAACTTCCAATGACAGAGAACGAATAGTGAGCTTAGAGTGAGGTGCTACCACACGACCGATGTAAACTGTTCTTTCAGGGAATAACCCATTGGCGAGGCTCAGATTCCTGATTTTGGTTACATCAATTCTTCTTACTTCTTTGCCGTTTTGGTCATAGACTGAAAATTCTCTCCCTTGAGCGTCATGAAAGACAACTGTGACGGTCTGACTATCTCGAATCCCCAACCTGAATGTAGTGGCTGAATTCTCTGCAATGCCGTCCCGCAGATCAATTTGGAGATACCCATTAGAGGTTCCAAAATCTACTCGTCTAATACCTTTCCACCATTCAGGAGCGTCGTTGTTTGGATTATCAGCCAGCTTGATAGAACCATATTGCCCGTTGTTCGTGCTGATTTGAAAAGTCAGCCGAAAACCAGAAAGTGGTTGCAACAGGTAAGTTACACTGTCATTGTAATAGTCATGCTTGGAGTTATCAATAATTAGAGCGTTATCGCCGATACTGAACATTGCGTCGGGATGGATCGTCAAGTGCGCTTCCAGGTCTCTTGTATACGCCACCCATGGAATACCGCCTATATCAAGTATAGGCAAGCTGGTGGGAATGTTGCTCAGCATGGCTTGTGGCACAAATCCCGTAATGTTCTTATCAGAGATGAGTTCAACGCGAATGAAATCCCCATATTTTGCAATCGGATAAACTATTGCGCCCGCTTCAAGAGAGGTGAGTGTTTCGGCCCATGTGTTGTCTGGGGCTGAAAGCAAAGAAGTGGATTTTACCACAGTCGCAGTGGGCCTCGGCGTAGCCGTTGTTGTCGGCGTGCTGGTCGGCGTGGCGGTAGCAGTGGGCAACGGTGTCGCGCTGGGCGCGGGCGTTGGCGTTGGCGCGGACACAGGCGCGCAAGCCGACAACATCAGGTTGACCAGCAAGAACACAATCAACGTGCGTTTCATTCTTCGCGTTCTCCTGTGGCGGTCAAGCCGCCCAACGGCTCGCGCATAAGCCGCGCCGTGAAACGCAGCGGAGCGGCGTCAGGTGCAAGCGCTTGTTAGGCGCTCTCCTAATTTACAACAACCCGATTTGCTTGGCATGTACTGCTATCCTTATCAAATCGCTTTCAAAAGATGTGGTGGTATCTTCTTCGTTACTGATGCAGAAAAACGGGCCGTCAGGCTCGCAATATAGAAAGAAGTCGCCTTGTATAGATTGACAGAAAGGACAAGTATTAACCCAATACTTCGCGCCCACAGTTTTGGAAAAACGGTACTGGATATTTTTAGGTCTCGGTAGTATTTTAGGTGCAGAATTATTGTGTAGACCATCTTTAGGCCACGCAAAAACAATAATCTCACGCTTGCACTTCCAACATCTACAAAGTCCGTAACGATAATAATTTGTTGGCAAATCAATGCCATTCGACTTAGCAACTTCTCTGACTTTGCGTTGGAATTTCAAGTAAATAGACTTACAATCTTTACAAGTTACTGGTTTGAATCTATCAGTTAATGGCTTCCAAACAGCAGGATTTTCAATTAACTCTTGCCCATCCAACTCAATGAACGGAACAGCTAATCTGTCAGCCTTAATATTATCTACAGCGTGAGTCACTTTTATCTCAACTATTGCTAGTAGTTCTTCTCCAGCAAGCAATGCGATATCAGCAATAAGCCCGTTTGCCAATCTGTATTCCATAACTGCTTTTTCAACTTTGTTTGGTAAGGGTTGAGAGACAATCGAACCACAAATCTGACACTTTCTTTGAAGCACAGGGGCAGTACTTCTACCTTCTTTCCACTCAGACACCGATTTTTGTACAAGCAATTTAGCAGTTTGATGAACAATAGTTTCTTGAGTGCAAATCTCGCTCGCTTTATGTGCGAAATGCGCTATCCGAACTTGACCTTGTTTCAGAATCACGGATGCTTGACAAGCGGGACAAAAATATTCCCTGCTTTTATCTGCATTTGCAGGTGAATGAAGCCTACCTTCTCTATCAACGGCCAATGGAACGCGCAAATCTGTCATAAGTGGGTATTTCGCTAATCGCCAGAGCGCCTAACGGCTCGCGCTTCAGCCGCCGCGAGCGAGCGCAAGCGAGCGAAGCGTGTCGGCTGCAACCGCTTGTTAGCCCGCTTTTTGTTTTTGTTTTCAGCAGTTGCCACGATAGCAATAACTGTCATAATGATAATACAAATCTGGTCCGAAGATGATGTGGAAGCCAGATGGTTCAAAATACGTTACACAAATCTTGTCGCCAACGTTGATAGGCACATTAAAAATATAGCCGTGTCTACCAGTTGGCCCATTTATTGTGCCTACACTAACTCCGTTGATAGTCAAAGTAGTCTTCACTGATGATCCGAACCAGATTTTATCCGCGCTCAAAAAGGCTATTCCACATCCGTCTGGATTTTCTTCCAGGCGAATCCGCTGAATATTCAGATGACCCGCAATATCTTTTTCACTGAAGGGAGCCATTCCATCAGAATAAGTTCCTTGTGCTAGGACTCCAGTCCCAACAATTGGCGTTGGCCTGTGTTCACGAAATGGAGCCGCACTTGCTATTGAAGAAGTGGGCGATGACGGTAGAGTTATGGCAGATTGCGTTGCGGGCGGCATTTGCGCACCGACTGGACATCCCAAATCCCGACCTGAAACTTGCTCCACCGAAACAGGGATACGCACTTCATACGTCCCGCTCTTGCCATTCACCTGAACGTTTCCAGCCCGCACATCATCAGACCAGCGTAACACAAACTCCATATTCGTCCCAGGCGGCGCAACCAAACGCTGGCTTACAGATGTATTTCGGTACTCGCTGTACTTGGCGGAAAGGCTACCTTGCACAATGGACTGATACCCCGCAGAAACGCCTGCTCCAAACTCAACAGTGGTTGCAAAGTCCCTTGACTTGGTTTGTTCGCTATCGCCTTTGCCGCCGCAGTTGTTGATGCGGACTATCTCATCATAGACAACAGTGTTTTTACTGAGTTCAACCAGTTGAACGTCAGGATTGGAAGCACATCCGCTCAAGAGCAGTAATGCTAATGCGATTCCGCAAAGGATATGTTTGCTCATTGCACTTCACCGTGGCGGGCTAACTATGGTTTTAACTGCAACTTGCCTTATAACCGCCTGTAGCTTGCA
>JAGHYK010000078.1 GCA_017743695.1 Chloroflexota bacterium | reverse complement strand
TCTGCCCTCCTCCCTGACGGGCTGGAAAGCCCGTCCTACAACGGTCTGCCGTCCGTAGTCGGGGCTCTACTTTGCCTATCTGGGATTCACGTCTTGGCTACGCGAAAATCAACCGCAATGGCCCTGCTGCCTGCAATTCGTTGAAGGTCATCCCTTCCCCCCAACAGGCTAAAAGCCTGTCCTACCAGATTGTCCAGCCTCTTTTACCAACACCCTTCGGAGCTGATCCAGTCCCATATTGACAGCCCAGCGAGGCAAATTTTGAGGATGTCCGCCATAGGTCAGATGTCTGGAATGCCACCCCTGGGGAGTGCGCACAAGGAGTTCTACGTTCATGCGCTCATCCTGCCAGGCAGAGATGGCCAGGCCGAGCTTTGCGCCGGCTGCCTGGCAAACATCCTCCAGGGCCCGACGCAACGCTTCTCCTTGCACGGCAGCGGTTTCCTGTACAGTGAGCAGGGCAGGCAGCGGTCTTCGGTGCAGGCGTTTGACCAGCGCGCCATCCAGGCCATGCTCCAACGCCGCCAGCGGCCATCCCATACGCGCCGCCTGTGTCAGCGTCACTTCTTCCAGCGTTTCGCTATCTACACCGAAGATCGCCTCGCCCAGGCGGGCGCGCAATTCTGCTTCCACCTTTGCGATCATCTCATCGGCCGCGGCTTCATCTCTGGCTCTGGCCGTGATACGGACATCCACAATCCCCGAATGGGCTGCCAGGCCAACAGTCGGATTGCTCCAGGTTTCCAGATCGCCAACCTGCTCATCAATCACCGATTCACTCACCCCAGCGGTGTGCAGTGTACGCACCTTGATAATTTCTTCCAGGTGAAAGCGCTGCTGCAGGTAGGGGATGACGGCATGGTGGAGCAGGTATTCCATCTCGCGCGGCACCCCCGGCAGCGAGATCACTGCATGTAACCCTCCCGCTTCGTCCCTTGTCTCAACGATAAAGGCTGGCGCTGTTCCAACCGGATTGCTGATGGGGATAGCGCCTTGCGGAATATAAGCCTGGCGTTTCTGGTTTTCCCCAGGAGTCCTGCCATAGGCAGCGACGCGAGCTACAATCTCCTCCCATAGCTCAGGGCGAAACTCTGTTGAAACGCCTGCTGCCATAGCCACCGCCTCGCGGGTCGGATCGTCTATCGTGGGGCCCAAGCCGCCGGTTGTGATCACAATGTCCGCTCTGGTCAGGGCCTCACGGATCACAGCCGCAATGCGCTCGGCGTTATCGCCAATGGTGGTGGTACGGTAGAGATGGATACCCAGCGTGCGAAGCGAACGCGCCAGTGTTGCTGTGTTCGTATCTACCGTTTCTCCAAGGAGTAACTCGGTGCCGATGGTAATAATTTCAGCCGTGGGCATATTTTATGGGTAGACAGCGTAAAATTCACCTTTTCGCACCTGATAAATTTTGATGATCGGTGCACCGCAATCACCGGTGGGGGTGCAGGTGAGAACTCCGGAAAGTCCTTTGAAGTCTTTGGTCGCAGCCAGAGCATCCCGCATGGCCTGACGAGGAATATAAAGCGTGTCCCCACTTTTCACAGCAACCTTCTCAATGGCCGCAAAGAGCATCATTGTCGCATCGTAGGCAGGAGCACTATAGGCTGCAATGGGTTGCTCCCCATAGCGTTGGGTGTATTTTTGCAGGAACACCCGATCATATCTGGGCACATCGGGCCCGGAAAGATACATACCGTTCGAGGCCGGCATGGTCTGCTCAATGAAATCTTTGCTAAATAACCCATCCGAGCTAATCAGAGCGATGTTTGTCAATCCCACCTCGAACAGGCCTCGAGTCAGAGCGACTCCGTCCGTTGTGTTCAAGGGAAAATAGACGGCCTCAGGGGATAACTGCGCAATCCTCTGGATCGCCGATTGTACACTTTCACCGCTCTGGATTTGAATTTGCTCCAGGCATATTCCACCCAGTTCTTCAAACCTGGCACAAGTGGCTTGCTGGAGCTGTTCCGAGTAGGGTGAGCCATCGTGGACGGTAACCAGGGTCTGGATTCCCAACGCTTTGAAGAGGAACTCTGCGGTAAGTGTGCCCTGCGCTTTGTCGTTGTAGATGGTGCGGAAAAAGCCAGGCTGACGCGTTTTTGGATCGGTCAGTGAGGGCGCTGTGCTGGAAGGCGAGATAAGCACTTTGCCAGCCTCGCTGAGAATGCGCGCCGCCGGGATCGAACCGCCGGAGCATGTTTCCCCAATCACGCCAATGATCGAAGGATCCGCTGCCAGACGTCTGGCGGCTTCCTCGCCGGCCTTTGGATCGCATTGATCATCCTCTTTGAGGAGATCAATCGGATGTCCCAGGATTTGACTTTTATCCGCAATTGCGATCTCGACACCCCGCAACGCATCTACACCATACGGGGCATCCGGGCCAGTCAGGGTAAGGGCAGCGCCAATACGCAGCGCTTCCCCAGAGGCAACGGTTACACATCCTAAAGGGTCTGTACATGCGTATCGAGAGGCGCAAGCGCCAAGAAAAAGGAGAAAGAAAAACAGAAGTGTTCGGAGGCTTCTTCTCATACGACGTTATATTCCCGGATCAGGCGACCTTCCGCAAACCGCGCCAGGTCTAACATGGAAACATCCACCGTGCGATAGGCGCCATCCAGCAACAATTCGCTCATTAGCTTGCCGGCAATGGGGCCGTGCATAAAGCCGTGGCCGGAGAATCCAGCCACGATATAAAACCCTTCCAGCGGCGTTTTACCAAAAATGGGGTGGGCATCAGGCGTTACCTCGTAAAGACCCGCAACATGGGAGGCGCGTCCGGCCTTTTCCAGCAGAGGCAGACGGGCCAGAGCCGCTTCCATGTTGATCAACTCAAAAGCCTCATCCACGTTCTGGTTGAAGCCGGGTTGTTCGTTGGGATTCGACATGCCGATCAACAAGCCTTCGCCTTCTCGGTGAAAGTACAGCGACTGTGCGAAATCAATCACGAAGGGAAAATCCGCCGGAATTTCTGGAAGGGGAGTGGTGGTAAACCACTGTCGGCGCAAGGGGGTGATGGGGATCTCCACCCCCGCCATTTTTCCTATTACCGCGGCCCAGGGGCCGGCCGCGTTGACGACGACAGGAGTCGCTATCCGCCCCTGAGAAGTTTCTACTCCTTTGATGCGGCCATGCTCAACAAGCAAACCGCGCACCTCGGTTTCGGTCAGGGCTTTTGCTCCCAGGCGTTGGGCAGCCTGGATATATCCCATCACCACACTGTTGGGGTCTACCAGCCCATCCTTTTGGTAAAAGGTTCCGGCGAGCGCATCCTCGAAACGCATCAAGGGCAAACGCCGACGGACTTCTTCACCGCTCAGCCATTCCGTCTGCACCCCCAGGCGATGCTGGAGGGCTACATTCCTGCGAAAGGCTTCTACATCTTGTTCGCGTGTGAGGACAAACAGATAGCCGCATTGACGGTAATGAATCTCCTGCCCGATCTCATCTCTGAAGCGCTCGAGCATGGGCAGGCTCTCCAGCGAAAGGCGAATGTTGATTTCGGTGGCAAACTGATAGCGCACACCGCCGGCGCAGCGACCCGTTGCCCCTTGCCCAAAGAAGCGCTCTTTTTCAAGCAGGAGGACGTTTTTCTGGCCGCGCGCAGCCAGGTGGTACAGGGTGCTGGCGCCCATCACCCCACCACCGATGATCACGATGTCAGCACTGCGTGGAAGATCTTGCGTCAAAGGAGGCCTCCGAAAAGCAAATCTTCAGTGATTGCTGCCTGTCCCTGCAAAAGCACCGTTCCCTGCAAAAATAACCCTTGCAAGCTATTCTACCACAGCACCTGTTGCCCCAATCCCATGCGTTGGGCATTCTGGAGGGCCAGTTGCGCCGCCAGGGCATCCTGAACGGCCACCCCCACAGATTTGAAGAACGTGATTTCTTCTGGTGACTGGCGGCCCTTTTTCCTTCCCAAGACAACTTCCCCTAATTCCGCGTAAATGTGCCCCTCATTGAACAATCCCTGACGAATGGGTTGGAGCAGATCCCCCGCTTCGGCCAGGGTTGCGGTGCGCGAATCCACAAATACACGAGCACGAGCAACGGTATGGGCAGGCACCTCTTGCATTTCCGGCGTATAAGCACCAATGGCGCTGATATGGGTCCCAGGTCTTACGTCTGCATCCTCGAAGACCGGCGTTGAAGAGGTGGTTGCCGTGCAGATAATATCCGCATGGGCAATTGCCTGAGCAGGACTCTCAGCAATGCGAAGATCTTCGGGAATCGGCCCGCGACCAGCCATTTCCTGGACAAAAGAGGCGGCGCGTTCCGGATGGGGATCGTAGACCCAGGCTGTTTCGATCTGCCTGACAGTACAGGCGGCTTCAAGCTGGGTGCGTCCCTGCACGCCCGCGCCGAAGATGGCCACTGTTTTGCTTTCCGGTCTTGCAAGCAGATCAATCGCAGCACCACTACCAGCGCCGGTGCGGATGGCAGTCAGGGTAGAGCCCTCCAGCAATGCCACCGGGCGACCGCTATCTGCTTCCATGACGAGCACCGCCGCTTGAATGTAGGCCAGACCACGCTGGGGATTTTCTGGGAAGAGGGAGACGATCTTGACAGCCAGTGCTTCGCCGTCTAAGGTGCGCACATACGCCGGCATAAACAGGGAAAGGCCCTGATGGGGTGGGATAGACAGGCGGGAACGAAGCGGCACCTCCGCCCGCCCATCCGATAGCGCAGCATAAGCCTGCTTCATGGTCTCAATCGTTTCTCGCATGGGTAATACTTTACGAACATCTTCTGCGGTCAAAATGAGCATAAAAGCCTCCGATTTTCAGGACAGGCAACAAAAAAGACGCAGAGGGCCTGCGTCTTTTTCGATTGAGCGGCAATCACTCCATGCCAAGATAGGCCTTTTGCACCACAGGGTTATTGCGCAAGTTCGCTGCTGTGTCACTAAGCACAATTTCTCCTGTTTGAAGCACGTAACCACGATGAGCAATGGAGAGTGCCATCAGAGCATTTTGCTCGACGAGGAGAATGGTGGTGCCTTCTTTGTTGATTTTCTGAATGGTATCGAAAATCGTTTCGACCAACACCGGAGCCAGCCCCATAGAAGGCTCATCCATGAGCAGGATACGCGGGCGCGTCATCAGAGCACGACCGATGGCCAGCATTTGTTGCTCGCCACCGGAGAGAGTACCTCCAAGCTGGTGACGACGCTCTTTCAAACGCGGAAAGAGTGTGAACACATATTCAAGCGTCTGCTGGATTTCTTGTTTGTTTTTTCGAGTATAGGCACCCATCTCCAGGTTTTCCTGCACAGTCATACGCGCAAAGATGCGCCGGCCTTCTGGCACCATCGTCATCCCCTGATAGACGATCTCATGAGGTTTGTACTGGGCGAGATCTTGCCCCTCCAGGCGAACGTGGCCTTGACGCGGATGAAGCAGCCCTGTAATCACGCGCAGGGTGGTTGTTTTTCCTGCCCCGTTGGCACCGATCAGTGTCACAATTTCACCTTTTTCCACCTTCATAGAAATGCCCTTGAGGGCATGGATGTATCCATAGTAGGCATGGACATTTTCCAGTTCAAGCAGGCTCATAGGGGTTCTCCTCAAGCTGCGGGTTGCGCTTGAACGCCCAGGCCGCTGGCGGCCCCGCGCCCAAGATAGGCTTCGATCACACGAGGATTGCTTTGAATTTCTTTCGGCGTACCTTCAGCAATTTTTTCACCAAAGTCAAGCACCGTGATGCGCTCAGAAATGCCCATGACCATTCGCATCTGGTGTTCGATCAGCACGATCGTGATCCCCAACGTATCGCGCAGGTTGCGAATAAAGTTCATCATCTCTAACGTCTCTTTAGGGTTCATGCCTGCAGTCGGCTCATCCAGCAGAAGTAGTTTCGGGCGGCTGGCCAGAGCGCGCGCAATTTCCAGGCGACGTTGTTCCCCATAAGGGAGATTTTTGGCCAGAGTGTCTCCTCGCCCTTGCAGATTGACCAACTGGAGCAAGCGGCGAGCTTCCTGGAGAGCTTCCTGTTCTTCTTTACGGGTGCGGGGATCGCGCAAAATACCCCCGATAATCCCCGATCGAAGGTGAGGGTGCATTCCCACCAGAATATTCTCGATAGCAGTCATGTTTTTGAACAGGCGGATATTTTGATAGGTGCGGGCAATGCCACGCCGCACAATTTGATCGGTGGGGAGGCCAGCGATGTTTCTGCCATCGAAAATGATGTCGCCCTCGTCTGGGACATAGAAGCCAGTGATGCAGTTGAACAGCGTCGTCTTACCAGCGCCATTGGGGCCGATAATGCTGTGAATACTTCCCTTTTCGATTTCGAGGTTGATTTTACTGAGGGCCTGCAAGCCACCGAAGCGTTTGGTCAAATCTTTGATAACCAGAATGGCCATGCTTCCTCCTATTCGGTTTCAGCAGCGACTGAAGTGGACTCGACGAACTCCTCTTCGTGCAATTCTAACTTTCTGCGTTCTTCCGGCCACAGGCCTTCAGGACGATACAACATCATCGCCACCAACAACGCACCGTAGACCAGATAACGATATTCTGCAAATTCTCGCAGTAACTCAGGCGCTCCAATCAAGACCAGGGCGCCAACAAAAACACCTGGGATAGACCCCATGCCGCCCAGGATCAGCAGAGCCAGCACATTGATTGAAACCAGGAAGTTCATGCTATGAGGATATACAGACGTCAGTTTGGCCGCAAAGATAGTACCTGAAATACCGGAGAATAAGGCACCGGTCGCAAAGGCCAGCAATTTCGTCGTCACATGATTGATCCCCATGGCGCGCGCCACATCTTCATCTTCGCGCAGGGCCATCCAGCTCCGCCCAAGGCGCGAGTCTTTTAATCGCCAGGCGATAAATACGACAACAACGACCCAGGCTAAGAACAGGTAGTAAAGCTGTACCTGACTTTGCAGGGTCAGATTCCCGATCTTAGGCTGAGCAATGAGCTGGATACCCTGCGTGCCACCCAACCAGGGACGTAGCCAGTCAGAAAGAACCAGCAGGCGCACGATTTCGCCAAATCCGAGGGTGACAATCGCAAGGTAATCGCCTCGCAGTTTCAGCACTGGAAGGCCCAGGATAACCCCAGAGATCATTGCGATCACCATGGCAAATGGAAGTGCCTGCCAGTAAGTCAAGGGATGGGCGTTCAGTTCCGGAGAAGTCAAAATGCCCATCGTATAAGCGCCTATGGCGAAAAAGGCCACATATCCGAGGTCCAGCAGCCCTGCATACCCCACCACGATATTCAATCCGAGCCCCATCAGGATATACATCATGACGTTATCGAGAATTTCACTAAAGAAGGGGCCAAGGATTTGTGGCAGAAAAAGAAAGATAAGAGCTATGCCGCCCAGAACCATCCAGCGAGCCCTGGAGTTGACTGGTTGAGATTCGACCTGACGCCTGGGCCGAAAAGCCAGACCAATCACAATGGCCAGCAGCAGCACCGCGCCCAATGGAGTTAATCCATTGGCTGCAAAAAAGAATTGTACAACGCCTGCCAGGGGCCCCCAGCGATTTGTGACCGTTAAGATCAGGTCGCGCATGAGGCCGGCAATAAAGAGCCACAAAAAGCCCTGGATGAGAGCACGCTGCCAGCGGGAAGAAAGCTGCAGGAGCAAGCCAGCCGTGAGGGTGACCAGCGCGCTGACAACGATCAGCACCAACACCCCCGGCCAAAGATTCTGCCCAAACGTGAGAATTTTATACAGGGCTGGTGAGGCATTAACAAACATCGCGCGCAGGTTGATCCCGGCCCCGATAAGCAAAAGCAAAACCAGCGGTAAGCTCCCCACAATGCCAGCCGTCAAAGAAGCGATCAGCACCTTTTTACGCTCCTCGGACATCTGGCGCAGGCTGACATAGGTCGCATACCAGACGGGAAAAAGGAACAGGACCTGCCCCACGCTTACCACGTTGTTAATGACAGAACGACTGTGGAAGGTCCCCACCATTCCTACCAGAGCAAGCAAAAGCGCTACCCCACCTCCAATGAGTGCTGAGCGCCAGATCTTCCTGAGAGAAAGTAGAAAAGGAGGGCATACCATGGTTCACTCCTAAGCTTTGGTTTCGGTTAATCGCTCGCCTAAGATGCCGCTTGGGCGGAAGATAAGGATGAAGACCAGGACTGTGAAGGCAATGGCATCCTTCAGTTGATAGGCCGCCGGGATGCCTAAACCATCCAGGAAAAGACTGGGGCCAACGGATTCCAGCAATCCCAGAATGATTCCGCCCAGGAAAGCACCGGGAACATTCCCAATCCCTCCCAAAACGGCTGAGGTAAAAGCCTTTAATCCTGGGATAAAGCCCATAAAGAAATGTGCTACCGGGAACAAAATCAGATAGAGAATTCCTGCAATTCCTGCCGATGCCCCACCCAGAACAAAGGTTGTACTGATTGTACGATCCACATCAATTCCCATCAAAGCAGCAGTATCTTTATCTTCGGATACAGCGCGCATCGCTTTGCCAATTTTGGTATATTGCACAATAGAGTAGAGAATGAGCATCATCAAGATTGCCCCGATGATGACGACAAGCTGAGTTTTGAAAAAGCGGATTCCAAAGAAGACAATTTCCCCTTTGAAGATGGCCATTTCAGGATAGCCCTTTAACCCCGAACCGTAGAGACCTCGAAATGTGTATTGCAAGAAGAAAGACGCTCCAATAGCCGTGATCAACGGCACGAGACGAGGCGCATTTCTTAATGGGCGGTAGGCAATGCGCTCCACCAGGAACGCTACAGTAGCCGAGACCAGAGCAGCCACAGCAAGGACAATGAGCAAGCTGAGAATGGGCATCCGATCCCACCAGCCGATGTTCATCAGTCCTGTGGCAGCAAAAGTCGCAGTGAATGCCCCGCTCATGAAGACTTCGCTATGAGCAAAATTGATCATGCGCAGGATGCCGTAAACGAGCGTATATCCCAGCGCAATCAGCGCATAAACGCCCCCCAGAGCCAAACCGGTCACGATCAGATCAGTCCAGGTAGAGGCGGAATATTTTCCCAGCCTTATTGTGGCAATACTTCCCCAAATCATCCCAACAAGGATGATGAGGCCGATCAGCCACACTACGATATCTGTGAACGTGACACCGCGCAATCGAGTTCGAAGCATTCTTCAATCCTCCGGCTTAGAGAATATCAGCTTTGCTGAGTTATTTTCACCACGGAAAGGAACTGGGACAGGTTGCACAGAAAAATTTTTGCTCCACCTATCCGTTTTTTATTGAGCCGCCGTAACTATTCAGCCATGTCATTGCGAGCCGTTTTTTGGCGAAGCAATCTCCCGTTTATCAGGCCAGCTTGACCGCTTGAGGATTGCTTCGTCGCAAAGAACGCTCCTCACAATGACAAACACAACAGTTTTGATGCAAGACTGAACAGTTACGAGCCGCCATAATCTCAAAGGTAACAGCAATTTTGAAAGAGGGGCGAGAACCCTGTCCCGCCCCTCTTGGAAAGCTACTTTGAGATTTACGGCCAGATGCGTTCTGGCGGATACTTCCCAGCGTGATACTGGTAGACAGCGATCTTCGGGTCAGCGCAGTCACCGGTGGGGGTGCAGGTCAGGTTGCCGGTCAGGCCCTTGAAATCTTTGGTCGCATACAGGGCATCACGCAACGCCTGACGCGGGATATACAGCGTGCCATCCGGCTGCTGCACAGCCACTTTCTCGATAGCGGCGAAGATCATGTTCGCTGCATCGAAGGCGTGGGCATGGAAAATGCTGATCGGGTCCTTGCCGAAGAGCTCTTTGTACTTGGGCAGGAAGACCGACTGATATTCGCCCGAGAAGGCAGATGTATCCGGGCTGGACACGAACAGGCCTTCTACTGCATCACCGGCACCTGTGACGACATCCGGCGAGAACATACCATCCGCACCCATCAGGTACACCTTCTCGAGGCCGGGAACTTCTTTGGCCTGGCGGGTGATGAGGGAACCAGCCTTGACGAAGATCGGGTAGTAGATCATTTCAGGGCCCGTGGCAGCAATGCTGGTGAGTACCGACTTGAAGTCAGTGCCGTTCGGGTCCACGGCTTCCTGAGCAGTGATTGTGCCGCCGAGCTTCTTGAATTCCTCAGCGAACACGGCCTGCAGTTTCTCAGCATACAGGCTACCATCGTGGATCGTGGCGGCTTTCTTTACGCCGAGCTTCTCCCAGGCGAATTTGGCTGCAGCAGCACCCTGCACTTTATCGTTATGCGCCGTGCGCAGGTAGCCAGGGTAGTTATTGGGATTACCCGCCTCGGTCAGGTCGGGAGCGGTGTTGGAGGGAGAAATCATGACCATTCCCGCCTTCGAGATCAAAGGCATGGCAGCACGAGCTGCGCTGGAGCAAGAAGTACCAATGATAGCGACAATGGTCGGATCCGCAGCGAGCTTGGTACCGGCAGCCTGACCGCCTTCAGCAGAGCAGCCATCATCTTCACCGGTCAGCTTGATGTCATGCCCCAACACCTTACCCTTCAGGGCAATGGCCACCTCAATCCCATTGCGGCTATCTATACCCAGGGTCTCATCCGCACCGGAAATCACCAGGGCATAAGCCAGGTGAATCGGTTCACCGGGTTTAACTTCCACACAGCCCAGCGGATCGGTGCAGGTATATTTTGGGGCCGAGGGACGGCAAGCAGTGAGAACGATGCTGGCAAGCACCAGAATGGAAAGCAAAACAAACAGACGTTTCATTTTCTTCCTCCTCCAGAAAAGTTGAAATTTGTTGAATTTGCCAACGATTGGGAATAGTCAGGCAAAGAACGGCTGCTTTTCTGAGCAATCACCTCCTTTCTCACTGTCAGGCAAGGACATTCTGCTCACGTTGAGGAATAATCATAACGGGAAACTGCGAATCGGTCAAGGTTTTTCTGGCGGATGATCACTCCGATCACGGGATCAACGCCCGATGGTATCAGCGGGACGGGGTGGCAGGAGTGGCAGGAGGGGCGCCGGTGGCAGGGAGGGAAGGGGTAGGGGTCAAAGT
>JAGHYK010000077.1 GCA_017743695.1 Chloroflexota bacterium | reverse complement strand
GGCAGTTGCCGTTAGACCACTCCGTTTTTACCACAAGATGGCTGTTTTGAGCAGGTGTATCCTTGCGCATTCCTGGACAACGTGCTAAAATAGAATTCAGGTATGACTAAATCTTTTGTTTATACAGCCTCTATCCAGGACTATTTGAAACACATCTACCTTCTGTTGGAGCGCGGGGAGGCCGTGACGACCACTGCGCTGGCGCAACGCTTGAAGGTCAGGCCGGCCTCGGTGACCGGGATGCTGCGCCGTCTGGCGCGCTCTGAGCCGCCGCTGATTGTCTATCAAAAGCATCGCGGCGTCATGCTGACGGAAGCCGGCAAACGCGCCGCGCTGGAGGTGATTCGCCATCACCGCCTGATTGAAACCTGGCTGGTGCAGAGCCTGGGATATTCCTGGGATGAAGTGCATGAGGAGGCCTGCCGTCTGGAGCATGTGATCTCCGAGCAACTGGAAGCCCGCCTCGCCAGTCTGTTGGGAAATCCGGCCTACGATCCGCATGGCGATCCGATCCCGGACCAGGATTTGAACCTGCCGCCGGATACCACCCTGCCTCTGGCCTCCCTGCGACCGGGGCAACAGGGCCGTATCTGCCGCGTCCAATCCGAGCAGAAGGAACTGCTGCGCTATCTGGAGCAAAAAGGCCTGCGCCCCGGCGTGAGCCTGGTGGTGGTAGATTATTCCCCTTTTGATGGGAATCTCACGATCCTGCCGCAGAGCCCGGATGCCTCTCCGTTTGTGATCGGGCTGGCAGTGAGCCTCAAGGTTTTTGTGGAGGTGCTCCCATGACGGGTATGATTGCGCTCCTGGTTCTTCTGAGCCTGATTGTGCTCTTCCCGCGCTACGGCGCCTGGGCGCAACTGCGCCGCTGGCGTTTCCTTCGTCAACGAGAACAGGTTGAAGACGCTCTCAAACACCTGCTGAGCCGTGAACAGGAGGGGCGTCATGCCTCGCTGGAATCGCTGGCCGGCTGTCTGGGGCTTTCGACGGCGCGCACGCTGAGACTGATCGAAGAGATGCAGAAGCAGAACCTGGTGGAATGGCAGGGGCGACGCCTGCATTTGACGCCGCAGGGGGAGCGGTGGGCCCTGCACGTGGTACGCGCCCACCGTCTGTGGGAGCGTTACCTGGCCGACGAGGCGCGCATGCCCCTGGAGAAAATCCATGCTGAGGCGCATCGCCGCGAGCATGGCCTGAGCGAAGCGGAACTGGATGCCCTGGAGGCCGCACTTGGCCATCCTTCCCACGATCCCCATGGCGATCCGATCCCGGATGAGGGTGCCGCAGCCGGTCAACCGGAAGGGATCGAATTGACACGTTGGGACCTGGATCGGCCGGCGCGCATTGTGCACCTGGAGGATGAGCCGGAGCTGGCGCTGGCTCAAATTCTCGCCAGTGGCCTGCGCCTGGGGCAGATCGTCCGTGTCATCGAGCGCACACCGCAGCGGATTGTGCTTTCCGATGGCGAAAATGAGTATCGCCTGGCCCCGGCGGTCGCGGCCAATATCTACGTGGTCGAGGCGCATCGTGTGGAGAAAGCGCCGGGCGCGATCCCCCTCAGCCGACTCCCCCAGGGTCAGGAGGCCGAGGTGGTGGAGATCGATCCTTCTGTGCAGGGCTTCACCCGTCGGCGATTCCTGGACCTGGGGTTGACGCCGGGGGCGCGGGTGGTGCCCGAGCTGAGTAACTTTTTCGGCGATCCGCGCGCCTATCGCCTGCGCGGCACGCTGATCGCTTTGCGCCAGGATCAGGCTGAAAAGATTTGGGTGCGGAGAAGTCAAAACAATCCAACGGAGGCGTTATGAAGCGTTTGAATGCCACAGGCTGTGAATCCTGCCCGGCTTATGCCGGTTTAGAGCAAATGGGGTTGCGAGCGGATCATTTCGACCGCGTGGTCGCCCTGGCCGGGAATCCCAACACCGGCAAATCTACCCTTTTCAACCTGCTGACCGGTCTGAAACAACATACCGGGAACTGGCCGGGGAAGACGGTCACCCGTGCGGAGGGCGGCTATCAGTTTCGAGGCGTGCGCTACAAGCTGGTGGACCTGCCTGGCACCTATTCCCTGCTTTCGGCTTCTCAGGACGAAGAGGTGGCGCGCGATTTTATTCTCTTTGGCCGGCCCGATTGCGTGATCGTCGTCGCCGATGCCACAGCGCTGGAACGCAATCTGAACCTGGCGTTCCAGGTGATGGAGATCACGGAGAAGGTGGTGATCGCGGTGAACTTGATGGATGAGGCGCGCCGTAAGGGGCTGGAAGTGGATACGCGCCTGTTGAGCCGGGAGCTTGGCGTGCCATGCGTGCCGATCTCGGCGCGCCGCGGTGAAGGGATTTACGATCTCCTCTCGACGGTAGCGGATGTGATCGAAGGGCGCATTCAAACACACCCGCGGCGCATTCAGGGCACCCCGGAGTTCCAGCAGGCGGTGGAGCGTCTCGTTCCTCTCATCGAAAAGCTGGCGCCGGGCGTGCCGAACGCGCGCTGGATTGCCATTCGCCTGCTGGATGGGGATGCACATGTGCAGGAAGCGCTGTTGAGCGGCGAACTTTTGCGCCGCGTTGCCCGTCAGCGGCAGGCGGAGACTTCGTTCAGTCGCAAGATGGCTGTGGAGGGACGACAATGAGCGAATCGGAGATGCTGGCTCAGGAAGTGCTGCGGGAAGCGGAACGATTGCGCCGCTCGCTTTCGGGGAATTTTCGCGATGAAATGGTCAAATCGCTCTATACGGAGGCCGAACGCGTGGCGCGGCGCGCCGTTCGCCCCATCGGGGAACGCAAGTATGACCTGGACCGCTTGCTGGATCGCCTGGTGACTTCACCCTGGACGGGGCTGCCGATCATGTTGCTCCTGCTGGCGGTGATCATCTGGATTACCGTGGTCGGGGCCAATATCCCCTCCGAACTTCTGGCGCAGCTCCTGTTCGGGATAGAGGCCTTTGCCGCCGATCTTTTCACGGCCTGGGGCGCGCCCTGGTGGTTAACGGGCTTTCTCTGGCATGGAGTCTGGCGCGGCCTGGCCTGGGTGATTTCGGTGATGCTGCCGCCGATGGCGATTTTCTTCCCCCTGTTCACCTTCCTGGAGGACCTGGGCTATCTGCCCCGCGTGGCTTTTAACCTGGACTGGCTGTTTAAGAAGGCAGGCGCTCATGGGAAGCAGGCCCTGAGCATGGCGATGGGATTTGGATGCAACGCGGCCGGCGTGATAGCCACGCGCGTCATTGATTCCCCGCGTGAGCGCCTGGTGGCCATCCTGACGAATAACTTTGTCCCTTGCAACGGTCGCTTTCCCACCCTGATCATGCTGGCGACGATCTTTGTGGCGGCCTCTTTTCCGCCGCTATTGTCCTCCTTCGTCGCTGCAGCGACCGTGCTCGCAGTGGTGCTGATCGGGATAGGGTTCACCTTCCTGATGTCCTGGCTGCTGACGCGCACCCTGTTGCGAGGGGAGGCTTCGGCCTTTACCCTGGAGTTGCCGCCGTATCGCCCGCCGAACGTGTGGCGCATTCTCTATACTTCCCTGATTGATCGCACGATTTTCGTGCTCTGGCGCGCCATGCAAACAGCGGCGCCGGCAGGAGCGCTGATCTGGATATTGGGCAACGTTTACCTTGGGCCAATGAGCCTGGCGCAGCGTCTGGCGGCCTTTCTCAACCCCTTGGGGCATCTGCTGGGGCTGGATGGGGCGATCTTGCTGGCCTATGTGATTGCCATACCGGCCAACGAAATTGTCGTGCCCACCCTGCTGATGATCTACATGGGGACGGGGATGATGACCGAGCTACCCTCGCTGAACATGCTCAAAGAATTGCTGGTGCAACAACATGGCTGGACATTGCTCACCGCCATCAACCTGATGCTCTTCAGTCTGCTGCATAATCCCTGTGCCACCACCATCCTGACGATTTACAAAGAAACGGGCAGCAAAAAATGGGCCACCTGGAGCGTGATCGTTACGCTGGGCAGCGCTTTCGTGGTCACCTTCCTGGTCGCTACGCTGGCAAGAACCATTTTCCGGCAGTAGACCGCGGACGGCGGAGTAGACGGCGGACCGCTGACGGCAGACCGCATCGCGCAGGCTTTCCAGACTGTCCGGAAGACCACCAAAACTTCGTGACTTTGTGACCTGGTGGTTTTTTGTTTTCTCACCACGAAGGCACGAAGACACAATAAACAGACCGCAGACCGCGGACCGCAGACGGCAATAGGACAGGCCTTCCAGGCCGTCAGACAATGGACGATGGACCGTAGCACGGGCTTTTAGCCCGTCCAGACAATGAACCGTGGACGATAGACCGTAGCACGGGCTTTCAGCCCGTCAGGGA
Source organism: Chloroflexota bacterium (assembly GCA_017743695.1). GTDB lineage: Bacteria > Chloroflexota > Anaerolineae > Anaerolineales > Villigracilaceae > 630D-37. The sequence goes on along the minus strand of JAGHYK010000077.1, from coordinate 6,733 downwards.
TGGTAGACGGTGGACTCTCACAGGGCGCAGTGGATGGCATTTCAAGTGTTCAAGGCGCAGGGACTCTCCACAGTTTCAGCTCGTAGGGGCGGGATGTGGTAGCAGACCCGGAGGCTAAAAATTGCCCGTCTGGGGAAAAGTCCAACGCTTCGATGCGGGTTTTGTGGGCGGGGAGCCTGGCCACCTGTTCATAGGTATCGGTGCGCCAGAAGGATAAATGCCCGTTTGCGCCGCCTGCCACCAGCAAAGAGCCATCAGGGGAGAACTCTACAGAGAAAGAAGGAAATGGAAACGAGGCAACCGGAGCTTTTGCCTCTGGCGTTTGTACATTCCAGAGGCTTACCCGGCCATCACTGCCTCCCTCTGCCGCCGCCAGGAAAGAGCCATCAGGAGAAAATGCCAGATCAAAGATAGTGCCTTTGCCAGGAGTGAAGGTCGTCAGCATTTTCCAGTCTGAGGTGCTCCACAGGTAGATTGTTTTCTCTGCTCCGCCAGCAGCCAGGAAACGGCTATCCGGCGAAAATGCCAGCGCTTCGATTATGCTAACATTACGGGCAGACTTAATTTTTTCCTGAAAGACACGCTGACCATCTTTTCTGGCATAGATTTCTAACTGTCCATCTGTAAATCCGATTGCTATCCATTGCCCATCGGGGGATAGCGCAATGCGGCGGACGATACGCCCTAAACTTTCTCTGGGAACGGGGATGTCAAGGAGGTGCTGACCATCCGAGAGGCGCAACAAACTGATTGCCTGTGACGTGTTGGGCCAGGTGCCGACCAGAATGCTTTGCCCATCCACATCAAAGGCTAAATGGGTGAAAAAGATGCGATCCGCTGTCTCAAGGGGCGAGGCCTCCTGTAGCGTCTCCAGATTCCAAAAGAAAAGTTTGCTAACGGACTTGTTGCCTTCCCCAAATGGAGAGGTCTTTGCGACCAGCAGACGCCCGTCAGGTGAAAACATCGCATGGGGTGAGCCGTAGCGATTTTCAACCGTCAGCACTGTCTTAAGCTGCGCCACATTGTCGGGAGAAATGACGGCCTTTGGTTCAGGAGTGGCGGTGGAAGTTGGGGTTAAAGTGGGTGAAGGGGTCGCAGAGGGTGTTGGAGAAGGAGGTGGTGTGGGGGTGAAGGCTTGTGTGGGTGAGATCGAAAGGGTGACAGCAGGTGTTGCAGGGAATGAAGAATCTGTGCGGGGTGTACAGGAGACAACCAGCAAAAGGATGAAAGTTAACAAGGCAATGTATTTCATGTTCACTTCCTCGCTGAGAAGGATGGAATGACCTGCTCTTTCAAGCAGGGAGATCGCTGAGGGGCGAAGGAATTTTGCAGCCTTATAAAGACATTGAGACGTTGCGCTTTCGCTCCGGGCCGGCGAAATTCACTGCCCTGACTGTTGTTGTTGAGCAGTTCATGGTTTTCGCAACATGGCGATAGTTTAGCGCGGTTTTCGTGATATGTAAAGTCACGGGATGGCCTGCCTTTCCTGCGCAGGCTAAAGCCATCTGTTCAGCTCATAGAAGTCTTTTAGACTGGCCAGGGTCATATGGCGCTGGCTTCCGTTTTGGGAGAAGGCCCCCAGCCCGCCGCTTCCGGCGATGCGAAGATGTGGCAATTCGCAGGGCGTGATTGCTTGACAATCTTCGGAATTGCTGTTAGAATTTTGCACGCTCAAGCTGACTGCCGAGATAGCTCAGTTGGTAGAGCACGCGGCTGAAAACCGCGGTGTCGTCAGTTCGATTCTGACTCTCGGCACTGATGCGGGCGTGGTTCAGTTGGTAGAACGTCTCCTTGCCAAGGAGAAGGTCGTGGGTTCGAGTCCCATCGCCCGCTCTGGGAGGATTGCAGGTGGTAAAAATCCATCGGCAATCCTTTATTGTCAGGCGTCGTGGCCAAGTGGTAAGGCAAGGGTCTGCAAAACCCTGACCACGGGTTCGAATCCCGTCGACGCCTCTCAGTTTTTAATTCAGCCAATCAGTCCACTGCAAAAACTCACCATCATGGTATAATCAGAATGCTCCATGCGATGGAGTGATACGGAGAGGTCGCGTAGTCTGGCCTAGCGCGCACGCCTGGAGAGCGTGTTTCCCGCAAGGGAACGTGGGTTCAAATCCCACCCTCTCCGCCTGTTTTTTTAATCCCGGAAGCGTATGACGAAACATCTGGTTGTTGTCGCTGGAAATATCGGCGCAGGGAAGACTTCGCTGGCGGAGCGGATCGGCGCCCGACTGGGGTGGTGGACCGGGTACGAATCTGTGGTGGATAATCCCTACCTTTCCGATTTCTATGCCGACATGCGCACCTGGTCCTTCCATTTGCAAATTTTCTTCCTGGGTCATCGCGCCGAACAGTATCTGATGGCCGTGCGCGATCCGCGCTCTGCGATCCTTGATCGCAGCATTTACGAGGACGCGTATATCTTTGCCCGCGCTCTTCACCACCTGGGCCACCTTTCGGAGCGCGATTATCTGACCTATCGCCGTCTGTTTGACCGCGTGGTTGAAACCTTGCCGCCGCCTCGCCTGCTGATTTACTTGAAGGCGCCGGTGGCAGTGCTCATGGAGCGCATCCAGCGACGCGCAAGGGAGATGGAAAGGGGAATTACAGCCGAATATTTAAGCCTGCTGGAACGATTTTATGAGGAATGGCTGGCCCGTTTTGATCTCTGCCCGGTGCTGACGATTCGGAGCGATGACCTGGACTTCGTGCATCGTCCCCAACATCTTGATCTCGTCATTGCGCGCATGATGGATAAGCTAAGTGGGCATGAAGAGATCGCTTTTTAGGCCGTAAGGAAAACGAGAGGCCGCTCCTGGAGCGAAAAAATTGCCGTCCTGGCGATGTCGCCGCGGCTCCAGAAGGGGGAAAGGGGTGGTTACGCTTCAAGCGCTTGCTGAATATCTTGCAAGAGATCGTCAAAATGTTCAATGCCGACCGAAAGACGCACCAGATTGGGCGGGACTTCGAGCGTCGTTCCCTGCGTGGAAAGGTGGGTCATCGCTGCCGGTACTTCGATCAGCGACTCAACGCCTCCCAGCGATTCTGCCAGGATGAACAGGCGCGTGTGTTCTGCAAGACGGATGGCCGCTTCTCTTCCCCCTTTGACCAGGAAGGAGATCATTCCCCCGCCGTTTCGCATCTGGCGACGGGCGATTGCAAATTGAGGGTGAGAGGGATGGAAGGGGTAGAAGACGCGCTCTACCCGTGGATGTTTGGCGAGATAGCTGGCCAATCGGGAAGCGTTTTCTGCATGGCGATCCATGCGTAGCGCAAGCGTCTTGATGCCACGCAGGACGAGGAAACAATCCATTGGCCCTGGCACGGCTCCGATGGCATTTTGCAGGAAGGCCAATCGCTGATAGAGAGCCTCCTCCTTGACCACAACGGCGCCGCCAATTACGTCCGAATGTCCTCCCAGATACTTTGTAGTCGAATGGATAACAAGATCAGCGCCGAGTTCGAGCGGACGTTGCAGGTAGGGCGTGGCAAAGGTGTTATCTACGGCCAGGAGCGGGCGTTGCGGGTGCGCGTGGAGAAAATCGGCAATGGCTCGAATATCGCTGACGCGCAGCAGAGGGTTTGAAGGAGTCTCTAACCAGATCAGCCGCGTGCGCGAGGTGAGCGCTTCTGCAATCTGCTCCAGATCGGCGGTATCTACGAAAGTGAAATCCAGTCCGAAATGGCGCAAGACTTTCTCAAAGAGGCGGAACGTGCCACCATATACATCGTTGCCGGCGATCACGTGATCGCCGCTCTGCAGCAGGCGCAGGACGGTGTCAATGGCGGCCATTCCGGAAGCGAAGGCCAGCGCGTACGGTGCGCCTTCCAGCGCGGCCAGGGCCTTTTCCAGCGCCAGGCGTGTTGGATTGCGCGTACGCGAGTATTCATATCCCTGACGTGGACGTCCTACCCCCTCCTGCGCGTAGGTTGAGGTCTGGTAAATGGGCGTCATGACGGCCCCGGTTTGTGGATCGGGGTCCTGGCCAGCATGAACGGCTAAAGTTTCAAAATTCATTGGAGTTCACTGCAAGCGCAGGAGCACCCTGCCATTGCTCCACAGGTTTTCGAGCTGATAGTAGCGTCGCTGATCGGGGGAAAAGAGATGGACGATCACGTCGCCGTAATCTAAGAGCAGCCAGCCAGAGCTGGCGATGCCTTCCAGATGACCGTGCAGATGATAGCGTTGGTGCACCTTCTCCTCTACGGCTTCTGCCAGCGCGTTCAACATGCGGTCGCTGGTTCCGGTGCAAATGACAAAGTAATCGGTGAAAGAGGCAATGCCTCGCAAGTCCAGGAGCAGGATGTCTTCTCCCTTTTTTTCTTCCAGGGAATCAATGATGAAGCGAGCCAGTTCAAGGGCGTTCAGAGGTCACCTCCGTGGCACTGAGTGGGGCGGTAAAAAGGCGGGTGTAACGTGCACCCTGGGGTTGGAGATCGCTTTTGATGAGGTGAATAGCGTTCACCGTGAAACTATCTTTAAAGTCGAGCGAGAACGATTGTAGCGAGGAGCGAATCAAGGCGATTTCTTCGGGGGAAGCCTGAGCACGCACGCGTCCGATAGTCAGGTGCGGCGTGAAGCTCCGTTCCTCGCTGAGATAGCCCAGGCGTTGGGTGATGGCGTCTATGCCTCGCTGCAGGCGAAAGAGTTCTGGCGGTGCCTGAATACCGATCCAGAGCACGCGCGGTCTTTTGAGTTCGGGGAAGACTCCCCAGCCTTCGATGGTCAGCATAAAGGGCGAGTGACGAGAGGCTTCTTGAGCCATGGCCTGGCAGATCAGCTCGACATTGGAGGGCGAGACCTCGCCCAGGAATTTAAGCGTCAGGTGGATGTTTTGATAGGGGACCCAGCGGATAAGCTCCCCCGGAATACGCAGGCGCAGAGGGGCGACGACGCGGTCAATCTCTTGTAACAAAGCCAATGGAAGTTCGATAGCGATGAAGAGTCGCAATGGCTCCATCTATGATCCGCCTCTGAGCACCTTTTCGATGGCCGATTTAAGCTCCTGATAGCCAATCGGTTTGGTCAGATAGAGCGTGGCCCCCGCGTCCATTCCCGCTTTGATGTCCGAAGGCAGATTTTTGGCGGAGATGATGATCACCGGGATATGTTGCAGGCGTGGGTCGCGGCGGATGTAACGCAACACTTCCAGGCCGGAGATGTCGGGCATCATAATATCGAGCAGGACTACATCGGGCGTTTCCGCGTTTAGCATGGTCAGAGCCGGGCCGCTGCCATAGGCCTTGAGCACGTGATAGCCGCTCACCCGCATCATCTCGGCGAACATCTCGGCAGCATCTACCTCATCTTCGACGATCAGGATCGTTCTTGGCTCACTCATGGCTGTAAAAATAGCATAAATTGGCCGAATTGGCAAGGGTGTTGACACGGAAAGAGTGTGCCCTCCACACCCTGGCATCCGGTGCACGTTTGCCAGGCAGGCACGACGAACGCAGGATTCGCCAGATGAAAAAGGTTTGTTTTATGGCGATTGTGTGGCAGGCAAACTTCCCTCACCCGAACCAGCCGGATGGACAACGATGCCCTGAGCGGTTCGTTGGGTGCTGGATGGGTCGCGCGGCGCAATAATCGTTACGAATGAGCCAACAGTGAGTTCCGCTGCGCGTTCTTCCGGGAGAATTTTTGTATCACCAGATAGCGAGAAAGTGTATGAGTTTCCATCATGTGCTTTGATCGTGATGCTCGTTCCTGAATATTGTGTCACCCAACCAACGACATGATGAAGCGTCGGTTTACCGGGAATGATGACCACTATCCGAGCGGTTAAAGCTCCACTGCCTGGATCGCGGGTTGCTTGAATGGCTGCCATCATACCAGTCTGAATGGAGGCGGCAGTAGCGTCTTTCCGATCTGGCATTTTGATACGAGTCTCCGCGCTCAGCCCAATCGTTACGGAAGAACCATCTTTGAGGGTAAGTGTGATGCTGGCTGAATCTACATTCGCTACAATGCCTTTGTAGTGTTCGGGTTTTCCGTGAGCATGAGCCTGAGCGTGTGCCGCTCCAGCAGCGCCCGGCGTAACGGGAGGGTTGCCGGCAGGCGTTGGATGTGGCTTTTGGGTTGGTTTTGCCAGTGGTGCATTTACGCTTGTGGCAAATACTTGCGTGGTCATGGCGAGCAGGAATGTTGCAATCGCAAGTGCAAGAAGGATTCGTTTCAGGTTCATGGCTTCCTCCTTATGGTTCATACGTTACAGTTAAGATAAAACTAACTTCGTTCCCTGCGAGGTCGCTCGCGACGAATTCAAGTACGTTGGGGCCCTCTTCAAGTTCAATGGGGATATTGAAAAACTGGTCCGCAGAGACCACATAAACTTCATTGTTCACACTCACAACCGTATCTACAGGCGCTTGACCAGTGACAGAAATTTGCGCTGTTTGAACCACTGCTTCATCTTGTGGGTAAAACAAACGCACCCACAAAGTTCCGTTTCTGTACTCAGTAAAAGCCTGATGGTCAGGAACCGTTGGAAGTGGAGGCAAGGGAGATGAAGCAATTGTTTCGGTTGCAGGCAGGGGTGTTGTTCCTTGTGCCGTTTCCGTTGGTACAGCAGAGGTTGGGAGATTGGCAGCAAGCGGCAAAGGCGAGCCTGCAACATGGTTTGCTGGCGCAGGCGCACAAGCCCCTATGAAGACTACAAGCGTAAAAATCATAAGATGTGAACGCATATCTCCAATGACTGCACTGCAAATATAGTATACACCCTTTTCCGAA
>JAGHYK010000076.1 GCA_017743695.1 Chloroflexota bacterium | reverse complement strand
TGGCGTAGCGCAGGCTTTCCAGGCTGGAGACGATGGACCGTGGATGGTGTACCGTAGGACGGGCTTTCCAGCCTGTCGGGGAAGCAGACCGTCAACGAGTGGGGAATGAGCTGCGCATCGTTTTTCTTGAGCGTTGCCTATTCCTCTTCCTCTTCGCTCTCCTCCCGCAGCCAGTCCTGATGTCGTACCAGCGCAGTCAGCACGATCAACGCCAGGATCACGGTCGCCAGGATCACGATCCCGTCCGTGGAGCCAACGCCGGAAAGGTCTTGCATCCCTGACGGCGTCTTGCCGATGGCCACTGCCGTTGTTGTGGGTAGAGGCGAGGGGGTGGGCGTCAGGCGTGGCTGACAGGCCGCAACGCTCAGTCCCAGGATACATATCCAGCGCAGAATGCGGAAGGTCATAGAAAGTCTCCAGCGAAGATCTCGCTTGCAGGTAAAAAACCAGGCCTTACGGCGTTCGATGCTTGAATTATACTCCGTTTTGTCCCTTCAAAACCTTGACAATCGAACATGTGTTCAATTATAATTCAATCAAGGAGGCATTTATGATGGCTCGTAAACCCAAATTCAACGAAAGACACCAGAAGATACTCCAGTTCATTGAGGACTATCAGAAAGAACATGGGTATCCTCCCACGATTCGCGAGATCGGCGAACACGTTCGTGTTCCCTCGACCTCGTTGGTTGATTACTATCTTAAACGTCTGGAAATCCAGGGATACATCGAGCGCGCCCATGGGGTTTCGCGTGGGGTGCGGCTTGCCCGTTCCAATGCTCAGGAGCGTTCGATGTTTCGGGTTCCGATCCTGGGCGTCATTGCCGCCGGCCAGCCGATCCCCGTCCCCGAAGCCGGCCAGACCACCTATCTTACCGACGACGAATCCTTTGCGGTGGAGATCGCCAGCAGTCTCTTACCGGAGGCCGAGCGCGGTCCGTTGTTTGCCCTGGAGGTCAAGGGGGATTCGATGATTGATGCCATGATCAACGATGGCGATATTGTCGTGCTCAAGCCGGCGGTCGAAGCGCGCAATGGAGAAATGGTGGCTATCTGGTTACCCCAGCGAGAGGAGACCACGCTCAAGTACTTCTACAAAGATCGCGATGGCTACCTCCTCAAGCCGGCCAACCCCTTCATGCAGCCGATTCGCATCCCCAAGAGCGAGCCGCTGGAGATCAAGGGGAAAGTCGTCCTGGTGGTACGTCGCGTTGCCCCCGTCGCTGCCTGAAACGTGCTACCGAAAATGCCGGGGAATCGCATCCATAGACGGTAGACCGCGGACGGCAGACCGCGGGACAATGGACGGTGGACCGTGGATGGGATAGGGGGCAAACCGTCAACGAACAGGGAACGAATACACGAATGAGGGACTGCGGATGGCGGACTGCAGACCGCGGAATGGGGCGCAGGCGGTGGACAGTGGCAGGATGGGCCTTCCAGCCCGTCGCGGGACAGGTATAGGGTTGCGGATGGTAGGGTGGAAGGCTTCATGTTGAGAAAAGATAACCAACAGGAGGCTCGAAAACGTTCGCAACCGGGTGGCAGAGCATTACCGACGGAATCTCGCCGCCGGGCGAAGGGGGAAAGCTCTCTTCTTTTGTGCGTCTCTCTTGGGGTACAATAAAAACAATCTATGGAGAACTGGAATATCGTTGGCCACGAATGGGCCGTGGAATTGCTCCAGAAGCAGGTGGCGCAGGGTAGCGCGCGCCATGCCTACTTGTTTACCGGGCCGCCGGGCGTGGGGAAGCGTACCCTGGCCCTGCGCCTGGCCCAGGCGCTTTCCTGCACCTCGCCGCTCATGCCAGGGGTGCCATGTGGAAGGTGCCGTAACTGCCGCCAGATCGAAGCCGGCAATCATGTGGACCTCCTGATCGTACAATCGGAACGCGTGGGCGCGATCCTGAAAGTAGATGCCGTTCGCGAGGCGCGTCGTTTGTTGAATCTCAAGCCACTGCAGGCCTCCTATCGGTTTGCGCTCTTTTTGCGCTTCGAGGAGGCCAACGATTCTGCTGCCAATGCTCTGCTCAAAACCCTGGAGGAGGCCCCCTCCCATGCCATCCTGCTGCTCACCGCTAACAGCCCTGAGCAGGTTCTGCCGACGATTGCTTCCCGTTGTGAGATTATCCGCCTGCGTCCTCTGCCGCTTTCGCTGGTAGAAAGTTTCCTTCTGGATCGCGGGATCGAAGCGGAAAAGGCCCAACTCCTGGCTCACCTGAGCGGGGGCTGTCCCGGATATGCCTTGCGCCTGGCTCAAGATGCCCAGGCCTTAGCGAAGCGCCAGGAGCATCTCAGCGAATTGCATCGCCTGCTATATGCTTCGCATCGCGAACGGTTTGCCTACGCCGAAGAGATTGCGAAGGACAAAGAAACGCTGCGCGAGCTTTTCCTTCTCTGGCTTTCCTACTGGCGCGATGTCTTCCTGCACTCCCTGCAAGCGGATCTGCCACTGATGCATGTAGATCGTCGCATGGATGTTGAATTTCTGGCCGGCCAGATCTCGTCGGCTTCGCTTCAATCGTTGCTTCGCGCCCTGGAACGCGCCATTTACCGCCTGGATGTTGGAGTCAATCCACGGTTGCTGGCGGAAAGCATCTTGCTGCTCTGGCCGCATCTGAATCCCTGAGACTTTTGTGATGGACGGGTGTTTTCCATTGCGCAATCGTTCGCGTTCGCCTGTTCGCAGACTTCTCTGCGGGCGATCCATGTTCTTGAAGCGATACATCTTCTTTGGGAGGCACTATGTCGGAACGGATTGTCATCACCGGAATGGGAACCGTGAGCCCTTTGGGGTTGAATGTCAGAGAAACCTGGGAAAATGCCATTCACGGCGTTTCAGGTGTGGCCCCGATCACGCTCTTTGATGCCAGCAATTCGCTGGTTAAAATCGCCTGTGAAGTGAAGAACTTCGTTCCTGAGCGCTATATGGATGCCAGAGAGGCGCGCCGTCGCGATCGGTTCGAGCAATTTGCCACGGTCGCCGCTCGGGAGGCCTGGGAGCAAAGCGGCCTGGAAGTGACCGAGGAAAACGCCGGGCGTATCGGCGTGGTCATTTCTTCTGCCATTGGTGGCCTGAAATCGTTACAGGATGCCATTTTTACTTTGAAAGACGAAGGGCCGAGAAAGGTCAGCCCGTTTCTGATCCCGATGCTCATGGCAAACGGCGGCGCCGGCCTGGTGAGTATTGACCTGGGATTGAAGGGCCCCTCTTTCTCTGTCGCTTCCGCCTGCGCCTCCGGAGCCGATGGGATCGGTATGGCCTGGATGATGCTGCGCGCCGGCATGGTGGATGTCGTTCTGGCCGGCGCTGCCGAAGCAACCGTCACCCCTACCGGCATTGCCGCCTTTGACCGCATTGGCGCCATGTCGCGGCGCGAAGATTATTCGATGACCCCCCAGCCCTTTGACAAAAATCGGGATGGATTGGTCATGGGCGAAGGCGCAGCCGTGCTGGTGCTGGAACGCGAGAGCCATGCCCGCGCCCGCGGCGCAGAAATCCTGGCTGAGCTGGCCGGATATGCCGCCACAGCCGATGCGTACCATGTCACCGCTCCAGATGAGGGCGGACGCGGCGGCGCAGCAGCCATTCGCAAGGCGCTGGAGGTCGCCGGCGTGGCCCTGGATGAGGTCGGTTATATCAACGCCCACGGCACTGCGACGCCGCTCAACGATGTGGCCGAGACACGGGCCATCAAAAGCGCTTTCGGCGCGCTGGCGTACTCGATCCCGGTCTCTTCCACCAAGTCCATGACCGGGCACATGATGGGCGCCACCGGCGCGCTGGAGGCGATCTTTTGCGTTCAGGCCGTCCGCGAGGGAATCCTGCCCCCCACCATCCACTATCAAACCCCGGATCCGGAGTGCGATCTCGATTACATCCCCAATCAGGCGCGGGAAAAGAAAATCGAGGTCGCCATCAGCAACGCTTTTGGCTTTGGAGGGCATAACGCTGTGCTCGTGATTCGACGCTGGAAATAATCAAATCCCCTGCCCGTTGTGATCGCAGTCGCTGGCGGGAATTGCCTGAGAGCATCTGAAAGTTTCTGGCGACTCGTAGCGAAAGGGCGGTTTACCATCTTTGCACAAGGAGTTGCTCTATGACGTATGCTATTCGCTTCGGCACCGATGGCTGGCGAGGCGTGATCGCCGAGGACTATACGTTTGATAACGTTCGACGTGCTGCCCAGGGCTTTGCCTCCTTTTTGCTCCGGCAGGGGCGAAAGGATGAGTGGGTGGTGATCGGCTATGACAAACGCTTCCAATCCGAGCATTTTGCGCTGGCGGCAGCCGAGGTGCTGGCCGGCAACGGGTTGCGCGTCTATCTGACTCAGGACGCTACGCCGACCCCGGTCATTGCCTACGCGGTCGTGCACCAGAAAGCCTGCGGCGCGATCAATATCACCGCTTCCCACAATCCGCCGACCGATAACGGTTTCAAGGTGCGGGATGAACACGGCGGCGCGATTCCACCCCAGCAACTGAAAGAGATCGAGGCCCTGATCCCGCCCTCCGCGGAGGACGTGAAGCGGATGAGCGCGCCCGAGGCCGAATCCCAGGGGCGGCTGGTACGCTTCGATCCCGCCCCGGCCTATATCGAGCATATTCAGACACTGGTGGACCTGGAACCTCTGCGTCAGGCCGGGCTGAAGCTGGTGGTGGATCCGATGTGGGGCAATGGCGCCGGCTGGTTCCCGCGTTTGCTCGGCGGTGGTCGCACCCGCATCATCGAAATCCACAACGTGCGCAACCCGATCTTCCCCGAGATGAAGCGCCCGGAACCCATCCCACCGAACATCCATGTCGGCTTGCAAGCGGTGCGTGAACACGGCGCAGATGCCTTACTCATTACGGATGGCGATGCCGATCGCTTCGGTTTGGGGGATGAGCATGGGCAATTTGTCAATCAGTTGCGCGTCTATGCCCTGCTTGCCTACTACTTGCTGGAGGTGCGGGGTGAGCGAGGCCCCATCGTCAAAACGCTTTCGACCACGACCATGTTGAACCGTCTGGGGGAACGCTATGGAGTTCCCGTCTATGAGACCGGCGTCGGCTTCAAGTATGTGGCGCCGAAGATGCTTGAGGTCAATGCCCTGATCGGTGGGGAAGAGAGCGGCGGCTATGCGTTCCGCGGCAACGTCCCGGAACGGGATGGCATCCTGGCTGGGCTCTATTTGCTCGATTTCATGGTCAAAAGCGGGCGACGGCCCTCGCAACTTCTTGAGCTTTTATTCCGGGAACTGGGGCAGGAATATTTCTACGATCGCGTGGATAGTCCGTTCACCGGTGATCGCGCCGCGCGTGAGCAACGCATTCTGAACGCCAACCCTCAAACCATTGGCGGATTGCGGGTGGTCGGTTTGAACACCCTGGATGGTTTCCAGTTCAAGCTGGAGGATGGCGGCTGGATGTTGATTCGCTTCAGCGGCACGGAGCCGATTCTGCGCGTTTATTGTGAGACCACGCACAGGGATCGGGTGCAGGCGATCCTGGAAGACGGGTTGCGCATCGCTGGCGTGAAATGAAGCTCACGGATACGCATTGTCATCTGGACCTGGAACGCTTCGACGCCGATCGTCCCCAGGTTTTGGAGCGGGCGCAGGCGGCCGGCCTGATCCGCATCCTGATCCCGGCGCTGGATGAGACCTCGAGCGCGAGGATTACCCGGCTGGTTCAATCTTCTCCCATGCTCTACGCAGCCGTGGGCGTGCATCCGACGGAGGCGCGCACCTGGAATCAGGATACCTTACGTGCCCTTCGAGCGCAGGCCAACATGCCCAAAGTGGTTGCCATGGGAGAGATCGGCCTGGATTACTACTGGGATGCTGCGCCGCCGCATGTACAGAAGGACGTGCTTCGCCAGCAACTGGAACTGGCGGCGGCGTTGAACCTGCCGCTTATCCTGCACCTGCGCGAGCGGGGTGATGCTCCTGCTGGCCCCTGCACCGAAGACCTGCTGCGCCTGGTGGAAGAATGGGTGACTGCGTTGCGCGCCGCGGGGCATCCGCTGGCGCAACGTCCCGGCGTGTTTCACTCCTTTTCCGGCACGCTGGAGGTGGCGCAGCAGGCGATCCACCTGGGGTTTTGGATCGGGGTGAGCGGGCCGGTGACCTATCGGGAGGACAGGGCGGCGCTGGTGGCGGCCTTACCCCTGGATCGCCTGCTCCTGGAAACGGATGCCCCCTTTCTTTCGCCTGCTCCTCATCGTGGCAAACGGAACGAACCTGCCCATATTCCCTGTATTGCTGATAAAATAGCACAAATTCATTCCATTGACCGGGCAGAGGTCGCCGCGATCACCACCTTGAATGCAGCGCGCCTGTTCGCCTGGGGAGGTCTCGATTGAGCACGATGAATGTATATGCGATTCCACTGTTACAAGAAAACCTTTCTCTGATTGAAGATCGGATGCGCAGCCGGGTTTCGCCGCAGCATTTGCCAGATTTGCGCGCCGCCCTTGACCATCTTCTTTCGGCAGGTGGGAAGCGCATTCGCCCTACGGTGATCGTACTGTCTGGAACCATGCTGGGCGCGCCACGGGAGAAGATCATCAGCCTGGGGGCGGCGGTGGAAATGCTGCACACGGCGACGTTGGTCCACGATGACCTGATTGATGGAGCACTCTTGCGCCGCGGTATGCCAACCCTGAACGCCCGATGGTCTCCGGCAGCCACTGTGCTCACCGGGGATTATCTTTTCGCCTGCGCGGCTCATCTGGCGGCTGAGATCGGCAGCCTGGAGATTATGGAGGCATTTTCCGAGACATTGATGGTGATTGTCAATGGTGAGCTAAGTCAGCTCTTCGGAGGGCGCGGCCTGTGGAGTCGTGAGCACTATTATCAGCGTATTTATGCGAAGACGGCTTCTCTTTTTGAAATGAGCACCCGCGCCGTAGGGTTGATCAGCTCGATGGAGCGAAGAGAAGTGGAATTGCTGGCGGAGATGGGGCATCATATTGGCATGGCCTTTCAGATCATGGATGACGTGCTCGATTTCACCAGCGAGCAGCTTGCCCTGGGAAAGCCTGTCGGTTCAGATTTGCGCCAGGGACTGATCACGCTGCCAGCGATCTACTACATCGAAGAATATCCCGATGACCCGTATGTTCGCGCCCTGCTGCGCGGCGAATGGCAGGATGAAAAGGTTGTAGATCGGCTGATAGAAGCCATTCGCAACAGTCAGGCGCTGAAACAGGCGCAGGAGGAAGCGCGATATTATGTGTCCCAGGCCTTAGACATCCTGCATGGTTTTCCCATGTGCAGTGAACGTCAGGCTCTGGAGGAGATCATCCATTTCGTCGTGGAGCGTAACGTTTGAAGCATTGGGGACTCTATCTCAAAAACGAAGGGCCGCGGGGATTTCCCGTGGCCCTCTCTGTTTTTTCCCAAAGGTCGTGTCTCAGCCAGCCGGCGCTTTTTCGCCCAATACTTCGCGTAAGACCCCGGCCAGACGCGTGATCCCTTCCCGGATGGTTTCTGGAGAGGAGTAGGAAAAATTGATGCGCATGGTGTTCTCACCGCCCCCATTGGGATGGAAGGGAGCACCGGGGACAAAGGCTACTTTCCGTTCAATGGCCAGACGTAGCACTTCCGCCGCGTCCCATCCTTTGGGCATGGTGACCCAGAGGAACATTCCTCCCTGTGGACGGGTCCAGTGTACTTCTGCCGGGAATAGCTCTTCCATCATTTCCAGCATCACGTCTCGCCGTTCCTTGTAAACCCGGCGGATTACTTTCACATGTTCATCCAGGAATCCCCCTTTTCCTACTTCATAGGCGACCATCTGGTTGAATGTAGCGGTGTGTAAATCAGCCGCCTGCTTTGCCATCACCAGGCGCCGGATGACTTCCTTGGGCGCGATCACCCAGGCCAGGCGAATGCCAGGCGCCAGGATTTTTGAGAAGGTGCTCATGTAGATAACGTTTCCGCTATAGTGTTTGCCGTTTTCCTGGCGGTACTGGCTATCCAGGGCTACGATGGGCGGCAGATGTTCCCCCTCGTAGCGCAATTGCCCGTATGGATCGTCTTCCACGATGGGCACTCCGTAACGGTCGGCCAGCTCCACGAGCTTTTTTCGCCGCTCCAGGCTTAAAGTCCATCCCCCTGGGTTCTGGAAGTTCGGCAACACATAGATAAACTTGGGGCCGACGCGCAGCGCTTTTTCCAGCTCTTCGACGATCATCCCGTTCTCGTCCGTGGGCACCGTCACGTATTGGGCGCCGTAGGCGTTCCAGGCCTGAATGGCTCCCAAATAGGTGGGCGATTCAACGACGATGTAGTCGCCGCGATTGATGAACAATCTGCCGATGAAATCCAGTGCCTGCTGTGAGCCGGAAGTGATCAGGATGTTATCCGGATCCACCTCTACCGCATAGCGCCGCGTGTGACGGGCGATCATCTCGCGGAGCGGGCGGTATCCCTCGGTGGTGCTGTATTGCAGCGCCTGAGGCCCAAACGCGTCCAGCACACGATTACAGGCAGCGCGGAATTCTTCGACGGGGAACACTTCCGGGGCCGGCAAGCCACCGGCGAAGGAGATGATGTCGGGTTGCTCGGTCAGTTTCAGCAGTTCGCGAATGACGGAGCTCCCCATTTGTCTGGTACGGTGTGCATAGCGATATTCCCACGGGGTTTGCATGTGCATAGGACCTCCGAAAGAGAGAGTAGCGAAAAAAAACTGACAGGTACGAATGTACCTGTCAGTCCAGGCTGACATACGGGACCAGATACCCGCAAAGGAAGATGGGTCCGCTTATCATACTGCGATCTTACTCGCGTTTTCCGTTTCTGACAAGCCTTACTCGCGCACTTCGCCCTCGACCACTTCGCCTTCGGCGCGACCATCACCGGGCGCCGATTGGGTGGATTGTTGGGCGTAGAGTTGCTGGCTCAGGGCATGCCAGGCGTGCTGCAGATCCTCGCTGGCGCGGCGGATTTGGGCGAGGTCTTCTCCTTGCATGGCCTGTTTCAGGGCGTTGATGCGATCTTCGATGCGCGTGCGTTCCCCTGCCGGAACCTTATCGCCAAGCTCGCGCAGCGTCTTTTCGGTCTGGTAGATGAGCTGATCGGCGTTGTTGCGTGCTTCGGCCAGCTCTCGGCGACGGCGGTCTTCGGCCTCATGTTGCCGCGCTTCCTGGACCATGCGCTCGATCTCCTCCTTGCTCAGGTTGGTGGAGGCGGTGATGGTCACCTTTTGCTCGCGGCCGGTGGCTTTATCTTTAGCCGTCACGTGCAGGATGCCGTTGGCATCAATGTCAAAGGTGACTTCGATCTGCGGCACGCCGCGCGGCGCCGGTGGAATGCCATCCAGGCGGAAGCGGCCCAGGCTCATGTTGTCGGCGGCCATCGGTCGCTCTCCCTGAAGCACGTGGATGTCTACAGCCGTCTGATTATCGTCCGCCGTGGAGAAGATTTCGCTCTTGCGCACCGGGATCGTGGTGTTGCGTGGGATGAGCACAGTCATAACACCGCCCAGGGTTTCCACGCCAAGCGAGAGCGGCGTCACATCGAGGAGCAGGAGGTCCTTGACCTCGCCGCCCAGTACGCCGGCCTGGATCGCAGCGCCCACGGCCACCACTTCATCCGGGTTGACGCCCTTGTGCGGCTCTTTACCGTTTGTGAGGCGACGCACCAGCTCCTGGATCATGGGCATACGTGTTGCACCTCCCACGAGCACGACCTCATCCAGGTCGGCTGCGGTGAGGCCGGCATCCCGCAGGGCATTCTGGAACGGGATAATGCAGCGTTGCACCAGGTCCTCGGTCATTTGCTCGAATTTGGCGCGGGTCAGACGCAGCAGCAGATGCTTCGGGCCGCTGGCATCCGCGGTGATGTAAGGCAGGTTGATCTCCGTCTCGGTCATGGTAGAAAGCTCGATTTTTGCCTTCTCCGCGGCCTCGCGCAGACGCTGCAAGGCCTGGCGATCCTGGCGTAGATCAATGCCATGTTCTTTCTTGAATTCTTCTGCGGCCCAGTTCACAATGCGCTGATCCCAGTCATCGCCGCCCAGGTGGGTATCGCCGTTCGTGGCCTTGACCTCGATCACTCCATCGCCCACTTCCAGGATGGAGACATCGAACGTACCGCCTCCCAGGTCAAAGACCAGGATGGTCTCGTTCTTCTTCTTGTCCAGCCCGTAGGCCAGTGCCGCGGCGGTAGGCTCATTGATGATGCGCAGCACTTCCAGGCCCGCGATCTTGCCGGCGTCTTTGGTCGCCTGACGCTGGCTATCGTTGAAGTAAGCGGGGACTGTGATCACGGCCTGGGTGACAGGTTCGCCCAGATAGGCCTCTGCATCTGCCTTTAGCTTGGCAAGGATCATGGCCGAAATTTCCTGGGGACTGTATTCGCGGCCGGTGGCCGGGATGCGCACGCGCACATCGCCGGCGGGCCCTTCTACCACCTGGTAGGGGACCATCTTCCGCTCCGTTTCGACCTCGCTAAAGCGCCGCCCCATGAAGCGCTTGATGGAATAAATGGTGTTTTCTGAGTTAATGATGGCCTGGCGTTTGGCGGCCTGCCCGACCAGTCGCTCCCCATTTTTGGTGAAAGCGACAACCGAGGGGCACAATCGGCCTCCCTCTGCGGTTGGAATGACAGTAGGCTGGCCACCTTCCATCACAGCCACCACGCTGTTGGTCGTACCGAGATCAATCCCAATAATCTTTCCCATGGTTTACTCTCCTTTCTTTGATTTGAGTTCGACCTATAGTTTACCGAGAAGATACAAGAATTTTGTTAACACCACATAGAGCACATATAAACATTCTCCCGTGGCCAGTTTGTAGCGGAGGAAAGACCGCAGACGGCGGAGGAGGGGCTTTTGAGCCTGTCGAGAGCGAACCGTCAACGAATGGGGAACGAATAAACGAATGCAGACGGCAGTCCGCAGACGGCGTAGGAGGGGCTTTTGAGTCTGTCGGGGGCGAACCGTCAACGAATGGGGAACGAATAAACGAATGCAGACGGCAGACCGCAGACGGCAGACGGCGGAGGAGGGGCTTTTGAGCCTGCCGGGGGCGAACCGTCAACGAAGGGGGGAATACACATTCGTTTATTCGTTAAAAAA
>JAGHYK010000075.1 GCA_017743695.1 Chloroflexota bacterium | reverse complement strand
AAGCCTGTCCTACGCTGTCTGCCGTCCGCGGTCCGCATTCGTTTATTCGTTCCCCCATTCGTTGACGGTTTGCCTCTCCCCCACAGGCTGGAAAGCCTCCCCCACCACCGTCCACCATCCACTCCGCGGTCTGCCGTCCGCGGTCCGCATTCGTTTATTCGTTCCCCCATTCGTTGACGGTTTGCCTCTCCCCCACAGGCTGGAAAGCCTCCCCCACCACCGTCCACCATCCACTCCGCGGTCTGCCATCCGCGGCTCGCATTCGTTTATTCGTTCCCCCATTCGTTGACGGTTTGCCTCTCCCCCACAGACTGGAAAGCCTCACCCACCACCGTCCACCATCCACTCCGCGGTCTGCCGTCCGCGGCCCGCGGTCTCTCTCCCCCCTTTGCAAATTTTTCGGGTAGAATATCGCCAGTTTCTCCCGAACGTTCGCATCCAGCAACGGAATCTCTGCCCGACTTCAGATACACCTGATTTAACGGTTACACCCTCTTCCAGGAGTTTCCCCATGCATATCGCTGAGGTTCTTCGTCAACCGGGACCCCATATTAGCTTTGAATTCTTCCCACCCAAAACAGAGGAGGCCGCGCAAGCCCTGTTCGAGGCGATCAAAGAACTGGCGCCGATCAACCCCTCCTTCGTCAGCGTCACCTACGGCGCCGGCGGTTCCACCCGCGAGCTGACGCGCGAGCTGGTCGTGCGCCTGCAACGCGAGACCAATCTCACCGTCGTGGCCCATGTGACCACCATGGGAGCGACCCGCGAGGAGATCATCCGTCTGCTGGAAACCTATGTGGAAAGCGGCATCGAAAACGTGCTCGCCCTGCGCGGCGATCCACCCAGGGATAACCCCAATGCCCGCTACGTGGAAAACGGCTTCCCCCATGCGGCCGACCTGGTCGCCTTCATCAAAAAACGATTTCCCCAGCTTGGGGTGGGCGTGGCCGGATTCCCGGAGGGTCACCCGGAAACCCCCAATCGTCTGAAAGAAATGGAATACCTGAAAGCCAAAGTAGATGCCGGCGCCGACTACATCTGCACCCAGCTCTTCTTTGACAACCGCGATTTTTACGACTTCTGCGAACGCTGTGAAATTGTGGGCATTCGGGTACCCATCCTGGCCGGATTAATGCCCATCACCACCCGCGCCGGATTTATGCGCATGGCAGAACTGACCGGCGCCCGCATTCCGGCCAAGCTCTTGCGGGCCATCCTGCGCGCCCAAAATGACGAAGAAGTGGAGCGCATCGGCATTCACTGGGCCACCCAGCAGGCCTTTGACCTGTATGATCGAAAGGTGGCCGGCATCCACTTTTACACGCTCAACCGTTCGCGCCCCACCCTGCGCGTCTACGAAGCCCTGGCCATCCACCGCTGATACGAGCCCCCTAAGCCGCTGGCCAGTACCGCTCCTCCCATCTCAACCCCAGCCCCTCGATCAAATTCCGCACCGTATTCCGATGCACCCGTTCCCAGGCCGCCGGGCTGGAATTCGCATTATGAGGCGCCAGCAAGACCTGATCCATCTGCCGCAGCGGACTATCCAGGGGAAGCGGCTCCACCTCAAAGACATCCAGCGCCGCGCCGCCCAGCCGACCACTTTCCAGCGCCTGGATCAGCGCCGGCTCGTCCACGATCGGGCCGCGTGCCGTATTGATCAACACCGCCCCCGGCTTCACCCACCGCAGGGTCTCGGCGTTGATCAGATGGTAACTGCTCGGGTTGAGATCGCAATTCAACGAAATAAAATCGGAGCGCTGCAGCAACACCTCCAGGCTCACCATCTCGATCCCCGTCTCAGCGATGAACACCGGGTCAATCTCCACGATGTCATTGCCGAGCACCTTCATCCCAAAGGCGCGCGCCCGTCGCACAACCGCCTTCCCGATATTCCCCACCCCAATCACACCAAGCGTACATTCACTCAACGAACGTCCGGGGATCTTCTCCCAGCGTCCCGCCTTCATTGCCCGATCCATCCACGGCTGACGGCGGGCGAAGTTCAGGATATACCCCATCACGCTATCTGCCACCGGCAGCGTAAAAGCGTTCGGCGTGCGAAAAACCTGAATCCCCCAGCGCGCCGCTGCCTCGCGATCAATCGAATCCACCCCCGTCCCCCACTTGGAGATCACCTTCAAGCGCGGCGCACAGGCCTCCAGCACCCGCGCCGTATAGCGATCATCCCCACAGATCGTACCATCGAACTGCCCCGCATAACGCAGCAAATCGCTCTCCTCCATACGCTCCCGCACCGCTGGCACGATCAGCCCCAGGCCATAGGCCTCAAACAGGGGCCGAAAACGATCCAGGAACGGGATCATATAAGGAGCTGTTAAGAGAACCGTCAACATTTTCAACTCCCTTTATCGAATTTCCAGCGCATCAGCGCCTCCGCCAGCACAAAATCCTCCTCCTCGTCAATATCCACCGCTTCCAGGCGCGGAATCTCAAACATCAACGGTCGCTCCCCGATGCGATTCCGTCGCGCCGCCAGCGTCTGGCGGGTGAAAAGATAGAGACAGGAATTCTCCTCAAAGACGGGCGGCAGGTCCTGGGTCTGGAGCAAGATCGCCGGGTTATGGTTGATGGCGCGCCCCAGTTGATCATACAGGCGCGTCTGCAGGCGGGTCACCGAAAAGAGCGAATCATACGTCGGATAACTGGCCAGGAACGTCTGGATCGCCTTGCGCACCGTCTCCGCCCGCAAAAGGGGGTTCGTACTATGCGTTTGCAGGTAAAAATCAGCGGCGAACTGCTCACTATCGTAGAGCAAAATCTCGTTCATCGGCACGGCATCCCCCCGCAGGCGCTCCGGGCGTTCCAGCACCCTCACCTGAGGAAAATGGCGGCGCAGCCCCTCCATCACCGTCTCCGAATCCGTGTCCACCACAATCTGGTCAATTTCCGGCACGCGCAGCAGCGTCTCGATGATATAGTGAAACAGCGGCTTCCCGGCCAGCGGGCGATAGTTCTTCCCCGGCACGCGCTGGCTATGATGTCGCATCGGAACAAGGGCGATCAGTGTCATAGGCTTGAATACATCCTCGCAAAAAGAGAAGGGAAGAATCCTGATCCTGGGGCCGCCAGCCTCCTGGAGCGACTTCTCTCTCCCCCGGCGTTCCCCTCGACCCGAACGCAAACGCAATCGCGCCCCGACTGGAGCATCTCCCTGACCCTGCGGCTGCCTCCTCCCCTGTCGCTCGGAGCGGGCATGGCTCACTCGGTACTCAGGCGTGCGGTTGCGCCGCCATCCACGATCAACGCCTGGCCGGTCATAAACGAAGACTGCTCCTCATCGGCCAGGAAATAGATGGCGCGAGCGATCTCCTCCGGCCTTCCGATCCGTCCGCTCACAGTTTTACGCGCCAGATTTTCCAATCGCTCGTGGATCGTACTTCCGTCCAGATGCCCGCGGCTCAGGCCGGCGCGCAACATCGGCGTATCCACCGCCCCCGGCAGAATCGCGTTCACACGGATCCCATCGGCGGCGAACTCAATCGCCATGGCGCGCGTCAACGCCAGCAATCCCCCCTTGCTGGCGGCATAGGCCGCGATATTTGCCGAAGTCTGCACCGCATGGACAGAGGAGACATTCACAATCGCCCCGCCGCCTTCGGCCTTGAGCAATGGATAGGCCAGCTTCACCGCCAGGAACACGGAACGCAAATTGGCCGCCATCACCGCGTCCCATTCTTCCACGCTCGTCTCCAGCAAGGGTCTGGCGATCTGCAGCGCCGCGTTATTGATCAGCGCATCCAGCGAAGGCGTGAACCTCTGCGTGCGCTGAAAAATCTCCTCCAGCGCCTCCGGGCGGGAAATATCCGCCTGGATAAACAACCCATCCTCGGGGAACCCCTCGCCGAACGGTTGACGATCCACCCCGATCACGCGCCAGCCGCGCTCGGCGAACAACTGCACCGTCGCCCGCCCGATCCCCCCGGCCGCGCCGGTAATCAACATGGTACGCCGTCTGGAACTCATGCGCTTAATGATACCACGCCCGCAGGCAGAGCGAGCGTTTCCTCAAGTCCGATACTGTATCATTCGTTCAGGAAATTCGCAGTAAGTAGCCCAACCCCCAACCCCGTTCACGGGGCAGGGGTCGCCAACCCCGCTTGCGGGGAATGGGGTTTGGCTACCACAAGCCATGAAAAACCATCCGTCTCCTGTCATTGCGAGCGAAGCGAAGCAATCTCCTCGCCGACAGGGGGGATTGCTTCGGCGGCTATCGCCGCCTCGCCATGACAAGGACGCGCAGGCAGTAGGGAGTTACTTTTGTCCTTGTCCTCATAATTTCCCGAAGTAAAGATACACTACCCGAGTCCCAACCTCGCCCCAGGTGATCCGTGATACAATACAGGCACTCCGCGAAACCCTATGGCTCAGGCATTGTATCGTACCTATCGTCCCCAGGGATGGGAAGAAGTGGTTGGGCAGGAGCATATTGTGCGAACGCTGCGCAACGCGCTCCAGGCTGACCGCATCGCCCATGCTTATCTGTTCGCCGGCCCGCGCGGTACGGGGAAGACGACGCTGGCGCGATTGCTGGCAAAAGCCGTAAACTGCCTGAATGCCGAGCCTCGCGCCCGCCCCTGTAATGCCTGCGAAAACTGCCGCGCCGTGAACGAAGGACGTTTCATGGACTTGATCGAGATTGACGCCGCCTCCAATACCAGCGTGGAGGACGTGCGCGAGCTACGCGATAAGATCAACTTTGCCCCCAGCCAGGGAAAATACAAGGTTTACATCATTGACGAAGTGCACATGCTCTCCACGGCGGCGTTCAATGCACTGCTCAAAACCCTGGAGGAGCCGCCGCGCCACGTGATCTTCGTCCTGGCGACCACCGAAATCCACAAAATCCCGGCCACGGTGCTCTCCCGCTGTCAGCGTCATGAATTCCGAAGGCTCTCCGTCGCCGAGATCGTCGGTCAACTGCAGCGCATCGTAGAAAAAGAGGGCTGGCAGGCCGAGGAGGAAGCCCTGACCCTGATCGCCCGCCAGGCCGGCGGCTCCCTGCGTGACGCCATCTCCCTGCTCGATCAACTGGCTTCCAGCGGCTCACCGCTTACGCTGGTGCTGGCACAGAACATCCTGGGAACGGCCACCCAGAGCAGCGTGTTTGAGTTGATAGAGGCCTTCCACCAACAGGAGACCGCCAGGGCGCTGGGAATCATCCGCCGCGTGCTGGATAGCGGCGCCGACCCGCGCGCCTTCGCCCGGCAGGTGGTGGATCACCTGCGGAGCCTTCTGTTGATCCAGTTCGGGAACGAGGATCAGATCGAGGCTACCCCGGATATGAAAGAGCAAATGCGGCGACAGGCGCAATTTTTCCCCACCTCCCGCCTGCTGCAGATGATCAAGAGCTTCAACAATGCGGCAGTAGATACGCGCGGAAGCTGGCTCCCCTCCCTGAACCTGGAACTGGCCGTTGCTGAGGCTCTGGAAGCACCGCTGGCGGAGGCGACTTCCCCGCTCCCCCTGCGGCATAGCTCCGGGCGCGGCGCGGCGCCTGCCGTCCCGCCTGAGGCGCAGGCGGCACCAGGCACCCCCACGGTTGCGGCCCCAGAGGCGGGTACTCCGCCGCCCGCAGCAGCCCAGCCGCCCATCCTTCCCCTCGAAACTATCCTGCGCGCCTGGCCGGAAATCCGCAAACGTCTGCGGCCGCAACACCCTTCGACGGATGGCCTTTTGAATTCCTCCCGACCGATGGAAGTGCGGGGCAACGAGCTGATCCTGGGCTTCAAAAGCGAAACCGTGCGCGCCCTGATGGATCGCCCGGAGCACCTCGAGCCGGCAAAGCGCGCTTTTCGCGAGGTCTTGGGGATCGAACTCAACCTGCGCTGCGTACTGGTCAACGCACAAGGAAAACTCCCACCCCACATCCCGCCGGATAGCATGGTCGGAGAGGCCCTGCAGCAAGGCGGAAAACTGGTGGATCAAAAGTAAATCCCACATGTTGAGGTAAAAAAATGGCTAAAGGTTTCAAGCGCCCATCCTTCCCCGCCGGCGGCGGGATGATGCAACAGATTCAACGCCTGCAGCAGCAACTGGAGCAGGCGCAGGAGCAACTGGCCAAAGAGGAATTTACCGCCAGCGTCGGCGGCGGCGCTGTGCAGGTCACCATCAACGGGGAAATGCAATGTACAAAAGTGCAGATTGACCCGCAATTCCTGCAGGATGCGGATGCCGAAATGCTCCAGGATTTGCTGCTCAGCGCCTTCAACCTGGCCCTCGAGCAACAGCGCAAACGGAGCGAGGAGCTGTTCGGCCCACTGAGCAGCGGACTGGGCGGACTGCCCTTCTAACGCGCCGTTTCTATGCTACCTCGCCCCTTGCAAAACCTGATCACGGCTCTGGAACGCCTGCCGGGGATCGGCCCGAAAACGGCCTCCCGTCTGGCCTTTTATTTGCTACGCGAAGAGAACGACCTGGCCGAAGCGCTGGCGCAGGCCCTTCAGGAACTGAAGGCCGGGATCGGCTTCTGCAGCGAATGCTTTTACCTGACCGAAGCCGGGAAGCGTCTGTGCGCCATCTGCGAGGATGAGCGGCGCGAGGCCGGCCTGATCTGCGTGGTCGAGGAGCCGCTGGATGTGATCGCCATCGAACGCAGCGGCGCCTATCGCGGCCGCTACCACGTGTTGCACGGGGCGCTTTCCCCCATCGAGGGCATTGGCCCGGAAGACCTGAAGATCGCCCCTTTGCTGGAACGGGTGCGCCGCGGGGGCGTGCGCGAGGTGATCATCGCCACCAACCCCAACCTGGAAGGCGATGCCACCGCGCTCTATCTTTCCCAGCAGCTTCGTCCGTTGGGCGTCCATCTCACGCGCCTGGCGCGCGGCCTGCCGATGGGAAGCGACCTGGAATATGCCGATCCGAATACTCTGATGCGCGCCCTGGCCGGGCGGCAGGAAATCGAGAGCGGATGAACCTGTTACGCTCGTTTTTACCTTCACGGGAAGTGGCACTGGCGCTGGGCGGTGGCGGCGCTCGGGGTCATGCCCATATTGGCGTGCTGCGCGTGCTGGAAGCAGAAGGCTACCGCATACGCGCCATAGCCGGCACCAGCGCCGGCGGCCTGGTGGCCGTGTTCTATGCCGCCGGGTTTACGCCCCAGGAGATCGAAAAACTGTTCTCCGAGGTGGATCAGGAAGCGCTCTATGGCCACACCCCTCAGAGTCCACCCTCCCTGCTCGGACTGGCCGGCGCTGAAAAATGGCTGCGCCAGCAACTGGGAGAGCGCACATTCGCCGATCTGCGCCTGCCCTGCGCAGTGACTGCCGTGGACATGGTTCAGCGTCGGGAGGTGATGCTCGATCAAGGGGATGTGGTGAACGCGCTGCTGGCGACGATTGCCGTGCCGGGCATCTTCCCGCCCCGTGAGATCGAAGGAATGCGCCTGGTAGATGGAGGGGTGCTGAACCCGGTACCCGTGAATGTGGCGCGCAAACTGGCGCCGGGCGTGCCGGTGATCGCCGTGGCCCTGACGCCGCCCCTGGAGTCGCCGATCTCCAGCGCGCTGCCTGGCCTGCGTTTGCCTCCCCTGCTGGCGGAACCTCTCCGTCGCCTGCGCGTGACGCAGGCCATGAGCCTCTTCCTGGAATCGGTGGAGGCCGGCAGCCGTGCCCTGACCCAATGGCGACTGGAAGCGGAGAAACCAGAAGTGATCCTCCGCCCTGCCACCGGGCATATCTCGCTCCTGGAGAAGGTCAATGTCTCGGAGGTGGCCCGGCTGGGAGAGGAAGCGGCGCGTCAGGCCCTGCCGCTGATTGAAAAGGCCGTGCGCGCTCACCCCTGGAAATGGCTCAGGAAATGCTGACCTTTCCATCGTCCACCGTCTATCCTCCATCCTGGGAGTCCCATGTCTCGTGACTTGCGCAAATACGCACGTGAAACGCAATGGCGCCTGCTGATCGGCGCGCTGGTGCTGCTCTTCGGGGTCGGGGTGGGGCTGATCTACCTGATCTACGGGTCTGGTGCGGCCGGCATGGCGCTGTTTTGTCTGGGGGCCGGCCTGGTGCCGGTGGGGTTGATCCTGTTCGTCTTCTGGGCTGCCGATCGCATCCTTCAGCGTGCTCTCCGTGACTGAGACGCAAACGCTCGAATACAACGGGTGGATCGTGCGCCTGCAAGCAGCGCAGGCCCAGCCGGCGCGCTGGATGCTGATGTTACACGGTTGGACCGGGGATGAGCATTCGATGTGGGTGTTTGCTTCGCGCACCTCGCCCCGCCACTACCTCGTAGCGCCGCGAGCCCCCTACCCCACCCAACCTTCCGGCTACTCCTGGCGCCCCCTGCTGGAACGGCGCGGCTGGCCGCGCCTGGAGGACCTGCAGCCGGCCGCTGAGAAACTCCTGCAGCTCATCGAGTCACTGAGCGCCGAGCTCCGCATCCCCATCGCGCCGCTCGACCTGATGGGCTTCAGTCAGGGTGCAGCCACAGCGGCGGTGTTCCTCACCCTCTTTCCCGAAAAACTGGAGCGGGTGGCCCTGCTCAGCGGTTTTCTGCCCCAGGGGTGCGAGACACGGCTGGAGCCAGGGCGGCTGAGCGGCAAAAAGGTCTTCATCGCCCATGGATCGCAGGACGAGATGGTACCCTACGCCTGGGGCGAAGCGATGGCTGAAACCCTGCGAGCCGCCGGCGCTGAAGTGACCTTTTGCATGGAAGAGGTGGGGCACAAAGTCGGCGCCAGGTGCGCCGCCGCGCTGCAACGCTTCTTCTCCGATCCCGAACCCGAATCGGGGGAACCGGCGTGAGAGAATTCATCTACTCACGGAACGCAGTGTATGAGGCGCTTCGAGCCGCCCGACGGCAGGTTTTCCAGCTCCTGCTCGCTGAGGGGGTACAGGAAAAAGGTCGGCTGGAGCAAATTCTGAGCCTGGCCTCCACGCGACGCGTCCCGATCCAGCGGGTGAAAAGGACGCTGCTGGATCGCATTCACCCGGCCCATCAGGGGATCGTTGCTGAGGTCAGCGGCTATCCTTATGCAGCCCTGGAAGACATCCTGCAACATGCCCAAAGTCTGGGGGAAGCGCCTTTTGTGTTGATCCTGGATAGCCTGCAGGACCCACAGAACTTCGGCAGCCTGCTGCGCACCGCCGAAGCGACCGGCGTGCACGGGGTGATCCTGCCGCTGGCGCGTAGCGTCGCCGTCACGCCGAGCGTGGTGAACGCCTCTTCGGGCGCCAGTGAGCATCTGCGGATCGCCCGCTATAACCTGGCGCAGGCCATTCAACGCCTGAAGGAGGCAGATGTCTGGGTGATCGGGCTGGAACGCAGCGACGCCGCTCACCCGCCCCAGGCCAGCGACCTCCGCCGCCCGCTGGCGTTTGTAGTCGGATCGGAGGGGGAAGGGCTGCGCCCGCTGGTGCGTGCTTCCTGCGACGAGCTGATGCAACTGCCCATGCGCGGCCAGATCGCCTCGCTGAACGCGGCCGTCGCCGGCTCGATTGCGCTATACCTGGCTTTTCTCTCCCGTCAATCTACACTTCCACAAGGGAAGGAGGCATGAACATGCTCATCACCCACGCCAACCTGATCACCTGGGAACGACCGAACCGCATCCTGGAGGATCACGCCCTGTACATCGAAAATGGCCTGATCCGCGAGATCGCGCCCACGGCGGAGATGGAACAACGCTATCCCCAGGCGGAGCGCCTGGACGCTCGCAGGCAATGGGTGATGCCCGGCAACATCTGCGCCCACACCCACTTCTACGGCGCGTTTGCCCGTGGTCTGGCCATCCCTGGCAGCGCCCCACGGAACTTTTACGAAATCCTGCAAAAGCTATGGTGGCCTCTGGATCAGGCACTGGACGAGGAAAGCGTGCGCCTCTCCGCGCTCGTTTGTCTGATAGATGCCATCAAGCACGGAACGACCACCCTCTTCGATCACCATGCCTCGCCCAATTTCATCGAAGGATCGTTGACAGCCATCGGTGAGGAGGTGGAACGCGCCGGGTTGCGCGCGGTGCTCTGTTATGAGGTCACGGATCGCTACGGGGAGGAAAAGGCGCGCCAGGCCATCGCCGAGAACGTGCGCTTCATCGAGGCCACACGGCACTCGTCACTGGTTCGTGGTACATTTGGCCTCCATGCGCCGCTCACCCTCTCCTCGCGCACGCTGGAGGCCGCGTTGCAGGCGGCACCGCAGGGCACCGGCTTTCACATCCATCTGGCCGAATCCACCGATGATCGGCGCACCATCTTGAGCCGTGAGCACCTTCCGCCCGCCCTCTGGCTGCAACGCCTGGGCATTCTCGGCCCGCGCACCATCGTCGCCCACGCCATCCATCTCGACGAAAGCGAAATCGAAGCCCTGATTGAAAGCGGCGCCTGGGTTTCCCATCAACCGCGCTCGAACATGAACAACGGGGTAGGAGTGGCTGCCATCGAAAAGATGCTCCGCTCGGGCATTCGCGTCTGCCTGGGCAACGACGGCTTCTCCAACGCGATGTGGGAGGAGTGGATGACCGCGTATTTGCTGCACAAAGTGGCGCACCTGGACCCGCGCCGCATGAACGGCTACGATCTGGTGGAGATCGCCGTCTATTCCAACGCCGGGCTGGCCAGCCTCTTCTTCCCGCAGCAGCCACCGGGTCGGCTCACGCCCGGCGCGGCAGCCGACCTGATCTTCGTGGACTATCATCCGTACACACCGCTGACCGCGGAGAACCTGCCGTGGCACATCCTTTTCGGCTTTCGTGAAAGCATGGTCACCACCACCATCGTGGCTGGCAGGGTGCTGATGCAAGATCGCCGCCTGCTCACGCTGGATGAGGAAGCCATCAGCGCCAGAGCGCGAGCGATTGCGCCGCGGGTCTGGGCAAGATACCGCCAACACGTGCCGGCCTGGTAACTATTCAGCCCTGCATCAAAACCGTTTGGGGTGTCATTGCGAGGAGCGTTCTTTGCGACGAAGCATCCCCAGGCGGTCAAGCTGGCCTGATAAACGGGAGATTGCTTCGCCCAAAAAACGGCTCGCAATGACATGGCTAAGTGGTTACCTTCTGCCTGGTAAATCCCGACCACAGGTCGGGGGTACGTACCACCAGGCTCTGCCTGGTCAAATCCCAACCACA
>JAGHYK010000074.1 GCA_017743695.1 Chloroflexota bacterium | reverse complement strand
AGATGTGTATAAGAGACAGGGGGAAAGGGTGGGCGTGGGGGTGGCCAGGCCCTCGCGGGTGAAGACGCGCACAACAGTTTCGCCAAAATTTCCCAGCAGGCCAAGATCGTTGCCATTATAGTAAACGCGCACAACGCCAGCATTGGCTGCCAGGAGTTCCACGCGATTGCTGGCATCAAAGGTGAAGGTGCTCCCTGGCTGCACCCGCTCTTCAAGGGAGAGTTTGCCATCCACGCTGACGCGCAGGAAGACCCGTTCCAGGGCAATGATCACCAGCTGCACGTTGCCCTTGGGAGTGGGCAGGACGAAAGGCGTCAACGCAAGGGTTGGACTGGGAGAAGGGAGAATTTCGATCACCGTCGGGGTGAAAGTGGCCATGACCGGGTTCTGCGCCAGGACATCTGGAATGGGGGTGGTGCGCAGCACAGGACGTGAGCGAGCCGCAGTGATCAGGTTGATGGACCAGAGGGCAAAGGTCGCCAGCGCTATCAGAAGCAGAATGCCAAAGAGCAAATCGCCGCTGAGGAGCAGCCCCAGGGAGAGGGTGCGCGGCAGGATCGGACGCCGCTCTTCGCCGCCGGCGGCAATGCCTCGCTCGCGCAGACGGGCCTGTAATACATCGGCAAAGCGTAAGAGGGTCTCTTCGACATCCAGGGCCAGGAATTCAGCATATCGGGCAAGGTGATTACGGGTGATGATCGGGGCGGGGAGGGATTCCAGGTCGCCCGCCTCAAGGGCGCGCAGGACATGGGTCGGGATTTTGATCTCCGCCGCCACGCTTTCCAGGCGCAGCCCAAGCTGCTGACGCTGAGCCCGCAGCTCGTTGCCCAGTTGACGGAAAAGCTCAGCGGAGCTAACTGGAGGGGATGCAGGAGGAAGTGTTTTCGCCGCCGCGACAGGCGCGGAAGAGGCGCCTTCGGCAGGGGATTCCGCTGAGGAGGGGAGCGGTGAAGGCGCCGGGGACGCGGCAGCATCTGGGGAAAGAGTGCCCCCTGCGTCAGGAGAGGAGGTGTTTGCGGCAGGCGACCCGGTAGATGAGGAGGCCGCTAAAAGCGCCGGGGGGGCAGCCAGATCGGGGGAAGGAGGGGATGGCTCGGGCGGGGAGGGCAGGCGCACCGGCGATCTCCTGGCCCGGAAGCCCGGCCAGCTACGCAGGCGATCCCACGCCCGGCGCAGCGCTTCGTTCCCTTTTTCCCATATTTTTGAAGGTTTAACCGGGGATGGCGCCGGCAAAGGAGGGACAACCGGCAGAGGGCCTTCAAGCGTTGGAGGTTCCTCGGTAGAAGCGTTTTGGAGCAGTTCGTTTTGATCCAGGCCGAGGTAATCGGCATAGAGACGAAGAAAGCCGCGCGCATG
This sequence comes from Chloroflexota bacterium, assembly GCA_017743695.1. Taxonomy (GTDB): domain Bacteria; phylum Chloroflexota; class Anaerolineae; order Anaerolineales; family Villigracilaceae; genus 630D-37. Next base: position 9,864 of record JAGHYK010000074.1, on the reverse strand, counting down.
AACAGGAGAGGGGAGGCGAGAGAAGTCATCGGCCTCCAGCGCCTCGAGGTAGGCGACACGGACACGAATGGCTTTGGAAATGTCCTCAAGGGTTTCGTGACGCGCCAGGCGCGCGGCTTTCAGTTGACTCCCAACAGTGGGCATAGGGCGTGGGTTATCCAGCGCTCTGGGCTGCTTCCGGCAGGCTTTCCCCTTCACGCAGTACGATGATTTTGATTTCTGGCATGAGGTCCACCGTCAGGCGAACGTGCGCGGTGTGTTCCCCAAGGGTACGAATGGATTGCATTTCGATCTGCTGACGGCGGATTTCGTAGCGGGTTTTTTCCTGGATGGCTTCCGCGACATCCTGAGGGGTGATCGAGCCATAAAGCTTGCCGGTTTCTCCGGCGCGAGCATGAAAGACAAGCGTGAGACCCTGCAGCGCCTGAGCCAGTTCTCTCAGCTCTTCGTTGAGCCGGGCACGGCGAATTTCAGCCTGGGCACGGATGCGTTCTGCCTGTTTGAGGGCGCCCGGCGTGGCCAGGACGGCCAGACCCTGAGGGAGCAGGTAGTTGCGGCCATAACCATCGGCGACTTTTTTGACATCGCCGGCACGGCCCAGTTTGGGAACATCTTTGATGAGGAGTACTTTCATATCACAAGCCCTTTCGTACAGAAAAATTCGGAGCGAAGGGTACAACGCTCCGTGGCTTTATTTTACTACAAAATGTAACCCTTGTGGTAAGATTACATCCAATGAATGAGAGCGAAAAATTCCCCTCTTTTTCTCTCGAGGCATTGCGGCGCCGCGATCGTCAGGAAATGAGCCGACTGGTGGAGGCATTTTCCGGTGTGGTCTATCGCCTGGGGATGAAGATGCTGGGGGACCCGCAGGATGCAGAGGATGTGCTTCAGAGCACGTTTTTGAAGGTGTTTGAAGCACTGCCAACCTTTGAAGGCCGCTCTTCGCTTTCCACCTGGATTTATCGGATCGCGATGAACGAAGCCCTGATGATCCTGCGCAGGCGCCGGCCGGAAGTGGGGCTGGCGCTGGAAGAGGGCAACGACGAGGACGATGAACCGTTGTCCAAACCGCAGGCGCTGGTGGACTGGTGCTGTCTGCCGGAAAACGAGTTGCTCTCCGGGGAGGCTCGCCGTGTCCTGGACGAGGCGATTCGTAAACTCCCGGAGAAGTTGCGGACGGTGTTTATTTTGCGAGATATTGAGGGACTTTCCACGGAGGAAACGGCGGAGGCCCTGGGGCTGAGCGAAACGAACGTCAAGACAAGGTTGTTGCGCGCTCGTTTGCGCCTGCGGGAAATGCTTTCAGAGTATTACGGAGAACGTGTGAAGGAGAGCGGACTTTATGGATAGGCAAGATTGTCAACATCTTCTGGCAGCGCTGGGTGAATATATAGATGGGACGCTGGACGAGGAACTTTGCCGCGAGATCGAGAAGCACATGGCTGAATGTGAAAATTGCCGTGTCGTCGTGGACACGCTGCGAAAGACCATCTATCTATACCGCGTCGAAGCGCAGGAGGAGAGCCTGCCGCAGGAGGTACGCCATCGCCTGCTGGCACGGCTGGAGCTGGAGGGATGAGGCCGGCTTGCATTTACAATCGCTGGAGCAGCCAGAAGATCGCCGCCGCGAAGAAACCGGTCAGGGGGATGGTCAGTAGCCAGGTGAGCAGCATATCCTGAGCGATCTGCCAGCGGACTTTGCCAAAGCGTTCGGCGGCACCACTTCCAATGATGGATGAGCTGATGACATGGGTGGTGCTGACCGGCCCTCCCAGCCAGGCAGCCAGGGCAATGACCAGGGCACTGCTGAGTTGAGAAGCAACGCCGTGGATCGGACGTACACGGTAAACGCGGCCGCCCAGGGTGCGGATGTGTCGCTGGCTGCCAAAGGCGCTACCCAGCGCAATCGCCAGAGCACAGCTCAGGATCACCCAGGTGGGAACATAAAAGCGAGAGATAGCACCGCTGAGGAGCAAGGCCAGGCTGATCAACCCCATGCTTTTTTGGGCATCATTCGCTCCATGGGAAAGGCTCATTCCGAACAGGGTGATGGCCTGGAGCAGGCGGAACAGGTTGTTGATGCGGGGAGTGGCATTGCGGGCGAGAAAATAGACCCCGCGGGTGAATAGAAAACCGCTTACAAAACCAAGAAGAGGGGACAGGAACAGCGCAAGGAGGACTTTGAGCAGGCCCTTGAGCTGGATCACGGAGGGATCGCCGGTAGCCATCAGGGCAGCACCGACCAGCCCTCCGACAAGGGCATGGGATGAAGAGGAAGGAATGCCCAGCCGGGCGCTGATCAGGCTCCAGAGAATGGCCGCCAGCAGCGCAGCCGGGATGGTCAGCAGATTCAACCCCTCACTCGTCAGCAGACCCTGCCCTATGGTGTGCGCCACAGAGACACCAAAGAGGAACGGCCCCAAAAATGCGCCGATGGCGGTCAGGCGCAGCGCCAGGCGCGGCGGGAGAGCATGGGAGGAAATGCTGGTAGCCGTCAGGGCGCCACTGTCATTGTAGCCGTTGAGCAGATCGAAGATCAGGGCGAGCGCGATGGAAAACCAGAGAAGCATCGGGGAGGCTACCGGAAGAGGTCCTGCTCTTTGGGGCGCAGCAGGTCGCTGAAATTACCCTCACACAGGGGATAGGGGAAACCGCGGATGTGGACCGCGGGCGTGGCCTCTGCCGCCTGTCCCATCAGCAGACTGGCCGCAGCCGCCAGTTCATCCGCAACGCCGACAACCGTCACGCGTAGTTCATATCCAAAGAGATCCTTCCAGCCACGCTCATCCACGATGGCAGGAAGCCCCGAAAGGCCGATGCAGTTCCCCACCGTGCCAATCCTCCAGGCGCGCCCATGCGAATCTACGATCAGCACTCCCAGTTGTGCGCCACTGCGTTGTTCCAGGCCTTTGCGCAGACGGGCGGCGGAGGCGCTGGGGTTTTCCGGCAACAGCAGCACCCATTCCTCCGAGGAAAGATGGGCGGGAGCATCCGGCGGGGGGGCAACGTTGGAGTGATCAATGCCGGCGTTGGCGCAGACAAACCCCAGCCGGTGTTCGACAATGATGGCGCCAGGGCGAACGCGCAACACTTCCCGACTTTCGCGCAGGATGAGTTCTACCAGCCGCGGGTCTTTTTCACTTTTGCGGGCAAGCTCCTGAGTCGGCTCGGAGGGTATCACTTGAGAAAGATGCACCAGTCGCCCTTCGGCTTTGCTCACAATCTTGGAGGCCAGCGCCAGGATGTCGCCATGGCGCAGGCGAATGCGCGCCTTCTCCAGCGCGCGCCAGAGGATTTCCACCAGGTCATCCCCAGGCTGGACGAGCGGGATGTCTGGAAGAGTGGTCAGGGTGAGTTTCATCGCGTGCGCGGCACTCCTGTAATGCGGATACCGGCGTGGGTGCTGCCGTACTGTTTGTTGATGTAGATCAGGAGGCTGGTTAACCCCTCTACGACAACCGAATTCTGGATCGGGCCGGCATCCCAGCCGGTCAGGCCGGCCGCTTCCACCAGGCGCAAGGTCTCCTGACGAGCTTTTTTGCTGGTGCCGGTGACCAGGACATCGCAGTCTGGATCACGATCTTCTATCAGATGCTCATAGGAAATGTTCTGGAACGCGTCACAGATTTCAACTCCTTCGCCCAGAATTTCCAGTGCTTCCTGAGCGACAGAGCCGGCGGGAGGCATCTGCACCTGCGTCACCTTTGGGGGAACAAGCGGAACCGTCACATCTATCAAGAGCTTGCCTTGCAGCACCTCTTTGAGCGACTCTAAGGTCTGACGATGGGCGGCATAGGGGACTGTGAGCACGACCACATCGGCCTGGGCTGCGGCGCTCTGGTTCTCTGCGCCTTCAATACGCGCCTGCGGCCCGGTGCGCTCCCGTAACTCTGCTGCTGCCTGAGCGGCTTTTTCGGGCGTGCGTGAACCGATGACCACCCGATAGCCGGCCTTCGCCCAGCGATAGGCCAGACCTTTCCCTTCTTTTCCGGTGCCTCCAATGATGGCAAGCGTGGGAAGCGTCGCATTATCCATGAATGAACTCCGAAAGGGGTTTTTCAGCGAGGATCCAGGCGTTGTAGCTTGCGGTGCGAATGGAAGTTTTGGCGCCCAGGCGCTTCAGCGCCTGCTCGATATGCGGGGGAGCGTGAAAATGGCTGCGCATCAGGAGGATTTTTTCCGCCAGCGCGACCAGTTTGATCAGGGGATGGCGAATGTCCGGCTCTTCGATGATCAGCAGACCGCCGCGGCGAAGCACACGCCAGGCCTCCACCATCGCCCGGCGCTGATCGAGCAGGTGGTGAAAGGAATCCACCATCAGGATCAGTTCAAAATGCTCATTCGGAAAGGGCAGATGCTCGGCTGGAGCATAAACCAGCAGGAGGCCTTTCTGCTTCTTTGCCTGGCGCAACATTCCCATCGAGGTATCGGCGATCCAGCGCTGCCCGATCATCCCCTCCAGGGCAGCAGCCACCCGTCCGCTGCCCCCTCCAATATCCAGCAGATGGCCCTGACGGGGGAGCCCCGCCAGCGATTTCAGCATCGTGGCGTCATACGGAACACGGCGATAAAAGGGAGCAATCCAATCAAAATGATCCAGGCGCATCTCACCCTCTACGAAACTACTCCCCCACTGTGATCAAATCCCGAATTCTCTCCAGCAGCGATTCCCCAATCCCTTTCACATTCAGTAACTCTTCGATATCCACGAAAGGCCCATATGTTTCACGATATTCGATAATCCGTTGCGCCAGCACCGGGCCGATTCCGGGCAGAGTCTTCAATTCCTCTAAGGTTGCGGTGTTGATGTCAATCCTGGCAACGGCGGTAGGAGTCTGAGCAGCGCCTGGAGTTTGGGCAGGGGTGGTCGGTGCATTTTGGGGAGTCGGGGTCATTTCCACCAGAGGCGCGAAACCGGGCTTATACGGAACATCAATGCGCTCACCATCCACCAGTAAACGAGCCAGGTTCAGGGAACGCAGATCGGCTTCTGCCAGGACGCCGCCGGCTGCCTGCAGGGCATCTTGCAGGCGGCTGCCCTGGGGCAGGGTATAAACGCCGGGATGGACCACAGCGCCCTCCACCTGCACCACCCAGACGGGTTCCGTGGGAGGGGTGCGCAGGACGACCGGCATCCCCGGCGATTCACGCCCGATCAGCAGGATCAGCGCGGCGGCGCCCAACCCCAGTCCAATCCCCAGGATCACCTTGAACAGGCTCTGAAGAAGGGGATGGTAGATAAGTTCTTTCATTCAATTTTCAGAATTTTGATGCGGATCATGCCATCCGGGGTTTCCACCTCGACGATGTCACCCACTTTATGATCCAGCAGGGCGCGCCCCATCGGGGATTCGTTGGAGATTTTGCCGTTGCGCGGATTGGCTTCTTTAGCGCCGACGATATGGTAGGTTTCGGGCGGGAAGCCTTCCTCCTGGATGGTCACGCGCGCTCCCAGAGTGACGACATCGCGCGGGCCGCTCTCTTCGATCAACACGGCATTGCGCAACATGTACTCCAGCTCCTGAATGCGCCCTTCCAGGAAGGCCTGATCTTCCTTCGCTTTGTGATAATCCGCGTTCTCCGAGAGGTCGCCCATCTGGATGGCCGCGCGCAGGCGCTGGGCCAGCTCCTGACGACGCGGGCCTTTTAGCTCTTCCAGTTCTGCTTTGAGACGCGCCAGTCCCTCCGAAGTCAGGTAAACAGGTTGATTCATAGCCATCGCGACTTACTCCTCCACACTCAAGGCTTGATTTGAGGATCGAACAGACGTTGATGCTCTTCAATGGCAAAACGATCGGTCATACCGGCAATATAGTCACAAACTGTGCGTTCCAGGCCGCGCAGCGGGATCAGTTTCTGGACATGCTCAGGGAGGATGGAAGGTTCCTCGCAGTAGGCATGGAAAAGGTCGGCAATGATGCGTTCGGCCTTGGTCTGCATACGCACGACGCGATAATTGCGATACATGTTGCGATAGAGAAAATCTTTCAGCTCGCGATTGCGGCGGCGCATTTCGTCGCTGTGGGAGGCGACATGATAGGGCAGGCGCTGGATATCGAGGGGAGAAGCGGCGCCGCACTCGCGCAATCGCGCCTCGGTCGTTTCGATGACATCGGTTACTTCTAACCCGATCAGGCGACGGATCAACCGATGGCGATCCATCTCCGTCAGTTCCGGCCCCCGCCAGTGGATGGATTCGGCGAGGATTTCCCACAGGGCAATACCGCTCAGCATGGCCGGCGTGATCAGGCCGGAGCGCAGCCCGTCATCCAGGTCATGGGCGGTATAGGCCAGCTCATCGGCGATATTGGCGATCTGCGTCTCCAGGTTGCCGCGCAGTTCCGGCTGGTAATCGCGCGCATCGGAGATGTCATATTCCGTTTCATGTTTGACGATCCCCTCCCGCACTTCCCAGGTCAGGTTCAACCCAGGAAACTCAGGATAGCGTTGCTCCAGCTCGGTAACAATGCGCAGGGAATGTTTGTTGTGATTAAAGCCGCCATGATCTTTCATCAGGCGAGCCAGGGCGCCTTCGCCGGCATGGCCAAAAGGAGGATGCCCCAGGTCGTGGGCAAGACAGATGGCCTCCACCAGGTCCTCATTCACGCCGAGGGCGCGGGCAATCGTGCGCCCGATCTGGGCAACCTCCAGGGTATGGGTGAGACGCGTGCGATAATAATCGCCCTCATAGGTAATGAAGACCTGGGTTTTATATTCCAGGCGGCGGAAGGCGGTGGTATGCAGGATGCGATCGCGATCGCGCTGGAATGCAGTGCGATAATCGGCCTCGCGATCCAGGTAGGCGCGGCCTTTGCTATCCTTGCTGCGCACAGCATAAGGGGCCAGGGTGCGATCTTCAATTTCTTCAAGGATGGTGCGTGAGAAATACATGGCAGTCCTTATAGAACACAAACGGGAACTCTGTGAGTCCCCTGAGAGGTGGGGCGAGTGGGGGTCGAACCCACATGAGGTGTCACCCTCGGAGGATTTTAAGTCCTCTGCGTCTGCCGATTCCGCCATCGCCCCAAAGTGGCGATAAGAATTCTACAGTGAGACAGGAGAAATGTCAATGGCTTTTTCGGGCGAGATAAAACGGGGAGAAGTATGGGATTGAAGACAAACCTGAGACTTTGAGAGAGCTCCCAACCGCTGTCAACGACGACTTTATCCATATTTCATCGCTCGCGGTCTGCGCGAATCAACTCCACGCTATCGTCCATTTCGCCACAGGTTCTCCATAGCCGTTCCCGCAGCAAGAAGGTAGAGCGTATTCAGTGGACAGTGGTCAGGCAATCGCGATCGCTTGCTCCTGCAATATCTGTTCCCAAAACGGTGAGAGGCGATGTGTGGCAATTTCCTCTGGCGTGATCCCCCGTGCTTGAATCGGCTCCAGGATGCGCGCCGCCGCGATACCCAGTATCTCAAAGCGTTCGCGATCGTTGTAGCGCGCCCAATCGGGCGAGACGACGATCAGGTCAATATCGCTGCCTTCCTGGGCTGTGCCATTCGCCTGTGAGCCGAAAAGGAGAATGCGATCACAACGGATGCCCATCTTCTCCAGTTCAGCCCGAAAGCGATGAATGGCTATCACAAGTTCTGACCTCATGGCCTGTCTCCAGATGTCAATGCGTTTTCAATCTGCTCCACCACGCTTTTCTTAAGTGATGACTCACTCCCGCTTGTGTTCCGCTGGCTTCCCTACAAGGACAAGCGGTGTTGGAGCGTACTCTCCAGCGCGTTCGGAAGGCAAACGACGTAGCAGGTCAAGTTGGACAAGTTTATCCAGAATGGGCAAAATCTCACTGAATTCCTTTGCTTTGAGCCGTTCTAAATCGGCGAGAGTAACAGTCTCATCGGAAAGAATGCCTTTCTCGAGGACGAGATCGAGTACATATTGATCTTCAGGCGTCAGCCCTGTTTGACCGCGCAGTTGCTGATCGGCATACTTGAACCCCTGTTCAAGTATATCGGGCGTAATCAGTTCAGCACGGAGGGTGGCGGCTTTCAGCAAAACATAGCTACCTAACCGATTAAGGTAGCGTGGGACACCATCTGACCGCTCACATAAGAGGCGCGCCGTTTCAGGTGTAAACGGATGAACGGCCAGGGGATCATCAGGATCACGTCGGGCGTGCTGGAGACGAGCACTGTTCAGGTAATTCACCAGCATACGATAGGTAGTGGGCTGGTCCAGAGGTTTGAGTTCCAGCGCCAGGTCAAACAGACCCAGATCGCGCGTCAGGATATCGCGCGTCAGGCCAGAGGGATGGCCTGTCAGCATGAACCATGCGCCGCCTTTCAGCATTCCCTGGGCATTGCGAAGCAACTCCCGCACGCGCGCAGGGTCTTGCTTGTCAAGATCGTCAATCGCAATGACAATGCGACTATACTTTTTGAGCGCTCGTTCGAGCAAATCTTCAAAACTAAGTGTTGGGAACCTGGGTTGGGTCACAGGAGTGGTTGTCTCTTCGTAGTTGAATTCTCCAACTCCAATGCTTGCTCTGCCTTTGCCTGTCTTTTGAACAGGAGGTTTGCGGGGACGAAGCCCCATCAGATTCAACTGGTGCTGTGCCCATTCGTCATCGGGCATTGCGCGCGCCAGCGCGATGAGAGCGGCTGTTGCCAGGTCTGTTTCGGGGGGCAGGCTGATATAGGTCGCCAGGGTATCCTTTGCCTTACGCTGCAGAACGCTCAGCACTTGAAGGATGAAGGCTGTTTTGCCAATCCCCACCCAACCGTAGACCAGGATACGTTTGCGCTCGCGGCCCTTAAAGAGCGTTAGAACTTCCTGGAGTTCCTGAGTGCGTCCTGTGAACACCTCGCCAAGTTGTGATCGGCGGAGAAAAGAAGCGCTTTCGGAGAAGGGAATCTCTCGCAAACCCCAATGCGAGAGAGTCGTCTCAAGTTCGTCGAAAATGCGGTCAGCTTCGTTCATGTTGGCTGTCTCTCCTTGATTCGATTTGCCACTTGCAGTACTTCTTCTACTTGGGCAATGCGACGCTCATCGCGCAGTTGACGGTAGATTTCCCTGGCGGAATCCAGCTCACGCAGGGCATCATCCACAAACCCCATTTGAATCATCAGCCGTCCCAGGCCCATCTCACAGGCGGCGATACCATAAGCATTCTGGGTATGCTGGTAGAGCCGTAGGGCATCGCGGTAGTAGATACGGGCTTTGTCCAGGTTCCCTAAAAGGTGATGCACGCGAGCAATCTGGTAGATAGTATCCGCACGTGCGTTCAGGTCATCGTTCTGGCGGCGACTTGCGAGGCTTTCTTCAAAAAGATGCAGGGCATCATACCAGCGACCCTGGTCAAAGTAGATTAATCCTAATTCAAAGGCCGTTTCCCCCAGCGCATCGCGAAGAGACTTTTCTGTGGCGTCAATTTCGCCCGGCAGGCCTAAAGCCTCTTTGTATTCTTTTGTCCTGGCGATAGCAGCCCGATAGTACGTCGTAGCACGTTCCAGCAAACCCTGGTATTCCTCAGGCAGGAGTTGAAGTCTGACAGCTTCTTTAACGAATTGTCGGACTGACTCATGGATGGCTAATCCTTCAAGGCGTGTCCGTACAAAGGGCAATTTCCGCAACTTGTGGTAGACATCGCGCACATCTTCCTGGCCCATCATCGCCTGCAGAATCGGCTGGTCAAACCAGGGCACCATCGCCGCCGCTGCCAGCGCAGGCATCAACTCTCTTGGCACACCCTCTACCAGTTGAGCCATCAGGTTGGTAACAAGTTCGGGCCTGATCGCCTGAAAATCATCTATACCATACTTGACCCACCACTGTACTGCCATCGTTGCGGCCATCGGCAAGCCGCGCGCAAAGCGGATGATGGCTTCCACCTGCTTCGGGTCGGG
>JAGHYK010000073.1 GCA_017743695.1 Chloroflexota bacterium | reverse complement strand
GTCCGCCGTCCATTTCCAAACAGGAGGCTATATGCTGACGAATCCTTACCTGGCTCTGGGGATCACCTTTGCGGTCGCCCTGATTTTCCTGCGTTTGATGGATTTTATTGCGCAGCGGGGCTGGTTGAGCAGTGCTATGAGTCGAAAGTGGATCCATATTGGTACCGGGCCGCTGTTTGTGCTCTGCTGGCTGCTCTTTCCGGCCGATCCACGTTCGCCCTATCTGGCCGCACTCGTGCCCTTCTTGATCACAATGCAGTTCGTGCTGGTTGGGTTGGGGCTATGGCGGGATGAGGCTGCCGTACAGGCCATGTCCCGCAGCGGGGATCGGCGGGAGCTGCTGCGCGGGCCGCTTTTCTACGGGCTGGCCTTTGTCTTGTTGACCGTGATCTTCTGGAAGCATTCGGCTGCCGGGGTGGTGGCCCTGATGTTCCTGTGCGGCGGCGATGGGATTGCCGATCTCATCGGGCGCCGGCTGCCCTCGCCACGATTGCCCTGGAATCCGCGCAAGACGCTGGCCGGCTCCCTGGGCGTCCTCCTCGGTGGATTTGCGCTCTCGGCGCTGATCCTCAGCGTTTACGTGACGCAAGGGGTTTTTCCAGGCCCTCTGCGCGCCTACCTGACGCCGCTAACCGTGCTTGGAGTCCTTGCGCTCGCAGTGGAATCGCTGCCTTTTGCAGAAATTGACAACCTCACCGTCCCCCTCGTGCTGAGCCTGGTCGGCTCCTGGTTGCTGTAGCGCGGGGCATTTAAGGGCCTGGCTGTATCTGCCGCAAGATGCGCGGCGCATTCAGTTCGCGCTCCAGAAGATAGCTCCAGTAGCCGTGCAGGAAAGCCTCCACTTCACGGCGCGCGGCCGGAGAAGGCTGAACGGCAGCGACCTGCTCCCAGGAGGCGCGCTGAAAATAGCGCAAATACTTCAAAGCATTCAGCGAAAGAGGCGTTGCGCCGCTGGCCTCCTGCCCACATTTCGGACAAAGTGCGCCCCCGGCTGGGAAGGAGAAATACTGATCCTGCGGGCGCAGCGCAGCGCCACAGCCGACGCATTCAAACAGGCGCGGGCGAAATCCCAACCCATCGAGCAGGCGGAGATCGAAAAAGCGCAGCGCCGCCCAGGCATCGCAGGCGCAGGCAATACGTTCCAGGGTCTGCGTCAGGAGGGCGTAGAGCTGCGGTTGGGGAAGCTGATCTTCGGGAAGGAAGCGGTCTATCAGTTCGATCACATAGGAAGCCTGCCCCAGTTTCTCCAGGTCGTTGCGCAGCGGCAGATACGCTTCCAGGGTCTCTGCCTGGGTGACGAGGGGTAGCTCGCGCCCTTCCGCAAGCAAAAGGATGACGCGCGTCAGGGGTTCCAGATGACCCGCTTTGCGCGAGGGGATCTTGCGCACCCCTTTGGCGATGGCGCGCAATTTCCCCCTTTGTGCGCTGAAGAGCACCAGCAGACGGTCGGCCTCTCCGAGATCGGAGTGGCGCAGGATGACCGCTTCCAGTCGAAAGGAATGGAAGGTGGGCATTAATCTACATAGGGCACATATTCGGCGCGGGCGATCCCCTGACGCAGCGCTGTTTCGGCGACCGCGCGCGCCACGGCGCGGTGCACGTTTTTATCCAGCGCGTTCGGCACGATCTCACCCTCCGGCGTCAGGTCGGCCAGGGTTCTGGCAGCCGCGATCAGCATCTCGCGGGTGATGCGCCGCGCATAGGCATCCACCGCGCCGCGGAAAATGCCGGGGAAGCCCAGCACGTTGTTGATCGCCTTCCCATCGGCTGCAAAGCGTGCTCCGGCAGCCAGCGCGGCCGAAGGTTCGATCTCCGGGTTGGGGTTAGAGAGCGCAAGGATGATCTGCCCCGGCTGCACCATCTGGGGCTGGATCAGGCCGGGAACGCCTGTAGCAGCGATCACAATGTCGCAGGTGCGCATGATCTCTTCCAGGGTGGAACGTCGTCCGCCGATCTTCTCAAAGCGCGCCAGCGCCTCCTCGCTGAGGTCTGCTCCCAGAACGGGATTCCCGTAGAGATGGATGAGCATTTTGCCGATGGCATTACCGGCTGCGCCCAGGCCGATCTGACCGATCCGTACCCGGCTCAGGTCTATAGTCATCCGCCGGGCGATAACCATCAGGGCCGCAGTGACTACGACGGCGGTACCGTGCTGATCATCGTGCATGACGGGAATATCCAGGAGCGCCTGCAAGCGTTCCTCGATTTCAAAGCAGCGCGGCGCTGAGATGTCTTCCAGTTGAATGGCTGAAAAAGTGGGAGCGATGTTGGTCACCGTGCGCACGATTTCGTCCGGGTCCTTGGTGTTGAGCAGGATGGGCATCCCGGAAAGTCCCACCAGGCTTTCCATGAGCATGGCTTTGCCCTCCATGACCGGCATGGCCGCCAGCGGCCCAATATCGCCCAATCCCAGGACGGCGCTGCCATCGGTGACAATGGCGACGAAATGGCTGATGCTGGTGTAGAGGCGAGCCAGGTCCGGGTTATCAGCGATCTTTAAGGCGACTTCGGCTACCCCTGGTGTGTAGATGCGTCGCATGACCATGACCGAATCCACCGGATAGCGGCTGCGAATGGCGATTTTGCCTTTCTGGTGCAATTCGAGCACTTCATCCCGAATTTCGAGGATGCGCGTGCCGGGGTTGGCGCGCATCGCCTCGATGATCTTGTCCATGTGGGCGGCGTCATCGGCATAGACGGTGATGTCACGGATGACGCTTTGGGATGTTTCGCTGAGCAGTTCAATGGTGCCCGTGCTTCCCCCTACCTCAGCAATCGCTGTCAGCAAGCGCGCCAGCGTGCCGACTTTGTTTTCGTTGCGCACGCGTACGGTTCGCATGAGCTTACGTTCCCATGCCATAAGGGCCTCCATTCAAGAGCAAAGATTTCGAGTTTACCGGGCGCGTTTTGACCAGTCGGATGCGTTATGAGGAGCTTTCCGCCTGAGAACGGCTCTCGCCGCCCGCGCCTGGGGTCTTTAGCCGCCGATCTGACTCATGGTGCGGTTGAGCGGAATCAGCCCCTCGGCCAGCCCATGGCCCCATGGCTTGTGCCAGATGCCATCGAGGATAAGCTGGCGTAGTTCTTCCAGCGAGGCGCCCTGGCGCAGCGGGGTGAGCAGATCCACTTCCCGTTCGCGCAGCAGGCACAGCCGCAGGCGTCCGTCTGCGGTCAGACGAGCACGGGTGCAGGAGGCGCAGAAGGGCTGGGTGACGGAGGAGATGAAGCCGAGCTCGCCCTGAGCGCCGGGGATGCGAAAGAGGCGCGCCTCGCCATCCAGCTCGCCTCCGTTCGCCGGCTCTAATAGGCCGAATACGCGTTCGATGCGCTCCTGGATTTGGGCTGCGGTGACCACATGGGAAGTCTGTAATTCGGTGGCGCCGGCGAAGGGCATCATCTCGATAAAGCGCACCTGCCACGGGTGCTCCAGCGTCAAACGCGCCAGGTCAACCACATCTTCTTCGTTGTAGCCACGCACAACGACCGCGTTGAGTTTGATCGGGGTGAGGCCCGCCTCCTCTGCGGCCAGAATCCCCTCCCAGACATCTTCCACATCTCCCCAGCGCGTAATGCGCTTGAACTTTGCCGCCTGCAGGGTGTCCAGGGAGACGTTCACGCGCTGCAACCCGGCCTCGGCCAGCGGGCGGGCCAGTTTTTTGAGCAGCACGCCGTTCGTGGTCATTGTGACCGAGCGAATACCGGGCGTATGTGCGATCTCATGTACGATCCCGACAATGTTTGCCCGTACTGTCGGTTCGCCGCCTGTCAGGCGAATCTTGTCAAAGCCCAACTCCGCAAAGAGACGGGTCAGGAGGAAAATTTCTTCATCCTGCATCAGTTCTGCGCGCGGGCGGAAGGTCATATCCTCCGGCATACAGTAAACACAGCGCAGGTTACAGTGATCGGTCAGGCTGATCCGCAGGTAGTGGATGTTCCGTCCAAAACGATCGAAAGCCATAGTATCCTCCAGAACGGTAAAGAAGAGCATCGGCTTATCTGGATTATACAACACCTCTGCGCGTCAGCGGGCGTTTTCTGGCCGGGCCTGAGGCTGGGGCTGCGGCGGGGGAAGCAGACCCGCCACCATTCCCGGAATGAGCCACAAGTCAGGCTGCGCCAGCGAATCCTGCGTGAAGTGATAAAAGGCGGTGGCGATGAAAAAGAAGAGCGCTGCTCGCGCCAGGGCGCGCGCTGTTTGTGAAAAACGCATCAGGGAGAGCGTATCTGCCAGCAAGTGCAGCCAGAACAGGAAAAACAAGACAAAGCCCAGCAATCCGCTTTCTGTGAGCAGGCGCACATACAGATTTTTGGGGTTCGGGAACAGGTTGCTGGTCGGAGCGAGGTGTTTTGAAATTTCCGGGACAAATGTCAGCACCCAGTCGGGCAGGGCGCGATACATGGAAAATCCAGCGCCGCCGGCGCCGACACCCAGGAGGGGTGAACGTTCCCAGACTGCCAGGGCGCTGATGGCATAGGCAGCGCGCGGACCGGCATAGATTTTCACCAGGTACTGCCTCCAGTCGTCGGCAGGGGCGTTCCAGAGGGAGGCAAAATAAGGATGCCGGGCGAGAAAGAGAAAGGCGCCGCTCAGCAGCAAAGCGACGATCAGGAGCAACAGCAGGCGGAGCACAAACGCCCCTCCTCCCTGACGAAATCCCTGCCAGAACCAGCGCCATTTCTGGAGAAGGTAAGCGCGAGCGGTCAACCCCAGCGCGAGGACAAAGGTGAGAGCGGTGATGAGAATGCCACTCCGGGAATACGAAGCCAGCAGAACGATCACGCTGAGCGTGCCAAGCAGGGCATCCCATGACCGTCGTCCCGTTATCGAGAAACGCTCAAAGAGGGCGGCAAAAAACCAGGGCAGGTAGAGGGTGAACATCTGCGCCCCCAGCCAGGAAGGCTCCATCGTCAACCCTGAAACGCGGCGCAGCTGCAAAGGCGCACGCATGGAAAAAGAAAACTGCCATTCCCGTAAGGTGCTGATCGGGAGCCAGGGCGTGTAGAAGGCGATCATCTGCACCAGGCTCCAGAGCAGGTTGGCCAGCAAGCCAACCATCAACCAGCGCAATGTGAAGCGGATGGCCTGTTCATCCTGGTTCATCCAGATCGTAGCCAGGAAAAAGGCCAGTCCCAATGCGAGTGAAACCCAGGCGCGCAGGGCGCGATCCAGATAGTCCTGCCCGCGCAGCGGCAACGGATCCAGCCAGGCGCCGAATGCCGTCGAAACGCCCCAGGCAAGCAGGAAGAGGCAGAGAGGCCAGAGCGCGTTGCGCCAGGGGAAAGGCTCTCGCCGGCGCCACCAGCGCCAGCCGAGCACGATCAGCAGCAGTGCCAGGGGATAGGCGGAAAGAGGACGGACGGTCGTCGCTGCTCCCAGCAGGGGAAAATAGCGAAAATTGGTCACCGGCAGGGCCACCAGCACGGCTGCCCACAGGATGCGACGCAGGCGAAGGGAAGGGGCTGGGCGGTTCATCGGGCGCGATACGAGGGATGCCAGGGAGCAAAGAAGGCGATCAGCAGCATCGTCAGGAAGCTCAATCCCAGGCTACCGCTCAAAAGGCAGATACTCAGAGAGGGGCGACGTTCCACAGGGAGCTCCCGCTCCTGGGTGACCTGTACCTGAATCCAGCGATTCAGCCCCGCATCCTGACGCACGGCGTCGGTGACGGCTTCGGCAAAGGCTTCGGCCCAGGCGGCAGCCAGGCGCGCGGCGCGTTGCGGGTCTGCATCGAAAGCGTAGAAGTGCCAGCCTCCTTCGCCAGGCTGCCCCAACTGGAGTTTTCCAGCGCGCAAGGCGGCGATGGAGGTCTGCCCTGCCTGTTCAGCCACCTGTTGCATCACCCGGTCGGACCAGGCGATCTCTTCCAGTTTTCGGGTCTCGCGTTCCAGGTAGTAGAATTGCTCGCGGTCGGTGTCGGTAGGCCAGGCGATTTCCATGTTGAAATCCACCAGGACGGTGGCGCGGGCGCGATAAGGCAAAGGCGCAAAGGTATAAGCGCCCCATCCGAGGAGCCCACCCAACAGCGCGGCCGCCAGCCACAGGCGCCAGGCGCGCAGGAGGAAGAGCCAGTCTTCAAAGGAGGGGGAAAGGAAAAGGCGGGATCCCATGGTGTTCATCCAGAGAAGGTGCGGGCGGCGCGCAGGATTCGCTGCCGGCGCCGCCAGTTCCAAAACGGCGCAATCGCACGGCGGATCAGGTATTTGGCCACGATCACCGAGAACATCGAACCGCCCTCGCGGAAATGGACACGCAACATCTCCGGCCAGCAGCGATCATCGGCTACCAGGGTCTTCCCCTGGAGATGGAGGCGGAAGTTTGCCCAGGTTTGCGGGACATAGGCAATCGGGGCGCGGGCGGCAATGCGCACCCACAGGTCGTAATCCATGGCGAAGTAAAAGCTGGGGTCCAGGGGGCCTACCTGATGCCAGAGCGCAGCGCGGAAAAAGGCCGCCTGCTGCGGAATATGTACATAACCGCGCCGCAGACGGCGATAATCGGTGGGGCGGGCATCAAACTTGCCGATGACTCGCCCCTGCTCATCTATGAAGTTCGCATCCCCATAGACCATGCCGATCTCAGGATGCCTGAGCAGATATTCGACAGCAGCACGCACGGCGCCCGGCTCATAGGTGTCATCGGAGTTCAGCCAGGCGAAGATCTCCCCGTGGGCGTGGGCAAAGCCTTTGTTGATGGCATCCGTCTGTCCGCGATCCGCCTCGGAGACCCACCAGGCCAGTTGATCGGCATATTTGCGGATGATCTCAAGACTGTTATCGGTGGAGCCCCCATCCACGATAATGTATTCCAGGCGGGGATAGTCCTGCGAAAGCACGGAACGGATGGTTGCTTCCAGGAATTTCCCCTGATTGTAGGAGGGGGTGACGATAGAAACCAGAGGCCAGGCGGTATCCATCGTTTCACTCTTGGGGTTGGAGAAGATAAATGCGATACCCTTCCCCCTGCGCGAACAGCGGCAGGGTTTGCAGATAGGCCTCCAGGAAGGGTTGACGGCGCAGTTCGGCGAATTCAGTGACCAGGAAGTAACGCTTGCCGGCGCTCATTTCGGCAAAAAAGGCCTGCGGGTTGAAACGTTCGTTGCGCTGCTGGCGATAGGCCAGATCGGCTGCGGTGGGCCAGGCCTGGGAAGGCTGCCAGCCCCAATAGGCCAGGGAAAGGCCGTAGTCCGCTGTCAAGGCGAGCACACCGGTGCGATGCCCAAGTTTCTCACCGATCTCCGCCCACATCGCAGCCTGAGGGCGATAGTCCACCGCCTTCATCTGCGCTCGTAATCCCCACAGCGTGCCGAAAAGGGCATAGAGCACGATCAGGGCCAGGGCGGCTTGCAGAGGTGGAAACTGGAAATGAGGACGGAGCACAATGAGCACCCGATCCAAAAGCGAAGCCGCCGAAAGCGCCATCAGCGGGATCAGGGGCAGGTGGTAGTAATCGTGCGTGGTGATGTGATGCGTGAAGGTAAAGCCGTAGAGCAGATAACCACTCCAAAGGGAAAGGATCAGGGCCGGGAAGAAGGAGGGGAGATGCCTGGGGATGGGCGAAAAGAGCAGGGTCAATCCGAGCAATCCCAGCGCAATGCCCCCCACGCCGGCGACGCGCTGCGCCTCCTGCATCCATTGCAGGTAGGTGAGCGGTTGCAGCCAGAGCTGTGGGAAGAACCGCCCGTTGAATTGCTGGCCTAAAAATCCCGCCCACAGGCCATAGGACAGGTAGAGCGCGGCCGGCAGCGCCATCAGCACGCCCAGGGCGATGGTTTCCTTCTGCCTGAGGCGATGACGATATGGCGGAAGGATCAATCCGCCCAGGAGGGGAGGATAGGCAAAAAAGGCGGCAGGGAATTTCACCAGGATTGCCAGCCCACCGCCAAGCGCAGCGGTCAGGGTGTTTCTCCAGGAGGGAGTTTCCAGCCAGCGATCCAGGGCGCACCAGAAGGCGACCAGGGCCGCGACCATCAGCGGATCCGGCTGAAAGCTACGGCTGGCGATCACGGCATAGGGGAGGAAGAGATAGAGGGCCAGCGAAAGAAAGGCCGCGCCGGGAGAGAACCTTCGGCGCACCAGATGCCAGAGGAAGAAGCCGCCTGCTACCCAGAAGAAAGAGGAGTACAGACGGGCCACCCACAGATGTTCGCCGCTGAAGGTATAGGTCCAGGCCACCAGATGCTCAAGGATTTCCGGCTCAATGGTCGGGAGTTCTCTGGACTGCTGAAGGGCAAATTCCAGTTGCCAGGGCGGCAGGAGCTGCGGATGGGCTGCGTAGTAAATGCCGCGCGCCTTGAGGGCGGAAAAGAGCTGACGCGTGGGGTGAAAATCCAGCGGCGGCTCATCCAGGTCGTAGAGTCGGATGGCCCACCCCAGGACGAGCAAAAGGAGGAGAAAGAGAAGTTCTAAACGTGCGTGGCGTTTAGCGTTTTCCATCCAGCCAGAGGTAGCGTTCCAGGGAGATGTCAATCGGAGTCAGCACGTATCCCTTGACATAGGGCTTGACAAGCACGTAATCAATCCAGTGCACGGTGAAGAGCACAGGGGCGTCGTCCACGATCATCTGCTCCGCTTGCTGATACATGGCGATTCGCTTGTTCACCTCGCGCTCGGTGCGCGCTTGCTCCAGCAGGCGATCAAGCTCCGGGTTGCTGTAGTGACCGTTGTTCTGCGGTGAGCCGCTATGAAAGAGCACATCGGCGAAGTTTTCAGGATCAGGATAGTCGGCGCACCAGCCGGTGCTGTACATTTGCCCGTGACGCCCGGCGTAAATCTGGTCATAGTAGAAGTTCGGCTCAATGTTCTCCACCGTGATCTTGACGCCCAGATTGCGCTGCCACATTTCGGCCATGGCCGAAACATCCGACCCGATGGAAGTGCCATATCCCGCATCCGTGAAGAGGATGGGGGGCAATCCTTCGGGGCCGCCATATTTCGACTGCTTGAGGAGCTGGCGCGCCTGTTCCGGGTCATAGGGAAGGGGGCGCAGGTTCAGGTTGTAGCCCGGCAGGGCAGGAGGATAGAGGCCGCGCGCCGGCACCGCGTGTCCACGCATCACCACCTGGACAAATTTTTCGCGATCAAAGGCCATGGTGAAGGCCTTGCGCACGTTCACATCATCGAACGGCGGCTGGGTGACATCGAAGACCACGTAGCTGGTGCACAGGCTGACGGCGCTGTGTAGCTCCTTGTGGAGCGGCTCGGTGGGATCGAGGAAGCGATCCACCGCGTACAGGGAGACTTGCGCCATGTCCACCTCCCCACTTTCGTACAGGCGAAAGCCCACGCCGCTATACAGGTTGACAACGATATAAGGGATAGAAGGTTTGCCCAGGTAGAAGTCCGGGTTGGCCTGATACACGATGCGCTGGAAGGGTTTCCATTCGATGAGCTTGTAGGGGCCTGTCCCGTTGGGCTTGCGATACCAGGTGCGGCCGGATTCTACGTTTTTCCTGTCCACCACAAAGGCGGTTGGATAGGTCAGTTTAAGCAGGAAGTAAGGTTTGGGCGCGTCAATGGTGACCTGGAGCGTGTAATCGTCCAGGGCTTTTAATCCCTTGATGGTTTTCGCCTGTCCGTAATACTTTTCCCGCACGCCGACGATGTCCCCCAGGTAGGTGAGAACCGTATCCGATTCCAGGCGGGGATCGGCGGCGCGTTCCCAGGAATAGATCACATCCTGGACGGTCACCGGGCGACCGTCATGAAAGCGGGCGTTTTTGCGCAGGTGGAAGGTATAAACGGTGCCGTCTTCGCTTAATTCCCAACGCTCGGCCAGATCAGGGAGCAGATTCAGGTTTGGATCCAGGGAGACCAATCCGCTGAAGACGCGCTTATCCCCGGAGCCGTGCGTGGTGGCCGGATCGTACTCGCGAGGGTTCTGGCTTTCCGATCCTTCGAGCACCAACGCTTGCTGGAGCGGGACCTGGAATTCCGGCCCGGCCTGCGCCGGGTGCAGCCAGGCGGAGGTCGGGAGCAGGCTCAGGATCAGCAGCAGGAGCAGGGTCAGTGCGCGGTTTGCGTTTTTCATTTTCCGCCTCCTTTGGAGCGACGGGAAAGGATAAAGAGCAGCGCCAGGATTCCAATGATGAAAAGCAGAATACAGCAGCTCAGGATGATCAGCAGGGTGACCCAGGGGATGGCATTCTGCCCCTGATCTGTGGGTTGAGTCGCTGACGCAGAGGGCTCAACGGCGGAGGTGGGGACAGGGGTTGGCGTGTCTACCACGACAGGGGCGCCGGAGATCGGGCGGATGGTTGGGACCGGGGTGGGCGTCGGCTGGGCGGTCGGGCGGGCCTGCGGCGAAGGAGGCACTGCGCCAACGGCCTGACGCCAGGCTGCTTCCAGCCCCTCTGTATCAAAGCCATAAACCTGCTGCAGCGCCTCGTCAATCGCTTCCCCGTTGCGCAGGGCGATCAGGAGGTCGTTCATCTTCTGCTGGCCATAGGTATCTATCAGGAATTTGACCACGCTGTAAGACTGGCTGTAGGAGAGGTTGGCGCGATCCAATTCTTCGGAGAAAGCGCTGCTCAGTGAGCGCAGGCTGAGCAGGGTGTTCTGCCGAATGGCAGTTTGTAATTGCCTTTCGGAAAAGGCATCCAGCCCTCCCTCGGAGTACATTGCCAGCCCCTCTACCAGCCAGGTGGGGAGATCGCTGAGGCAGGAAAAGGTAAAATGGCCGGCCACCACATGCGTCAGCTCGTGCATCACCGTCGTGCGACCCCAATCCAGGTTATCGGGGGAAATGCCGATGATGACAATGTTGTACTCCGGGAATGCCTGCCCCCCCACCCAGCCGGGTTCGTAGAGGATCGCATCACGCAGATCGCTATAGGAGCCGTAAATATAAAGGTCTACGGGGCTATCGGCCTTCAGGCCGGCAGCTTCCAGCCGTCGTAACCCTTCCTGGCCGGCATCCAGCAAGGCGCGCGCGAACGCTTCGTCCCCCCGATACCAGTGAACCGTGAGCAATCCTTTGGAAAGGCTCTTCCAGGGGTGAATGCTATCCAGCCAGGTGATTGTCTGGCGTTCGGTGGTGAATTCGTTTCCCTGCGCATCGCGATAGCGCCATTGCCACCAGATTTGCGCCCCTGGGGGAATAGAACCACTCTGGCGCATATCCCAGGACCAGGAAACAGAGACGTTTTTACCGGGGTTGAACTCCGGGAAGGCGCGGGCGATCACCTCACCGCAGGTTTGCTGAATATCCCCATATTCCAGCACCAGGGAAGTGATAGAAGTCGTATGTTCCAGCTTTAAAGAAAAGGTGATGGAGTTGGGAAAATCAAGTTCGGCGCGGTTTTCCAGGACGCTGGCCGCGGCCGCAACGGGATGAGGCCAGAAAAGCAAAAAGGCCAGCAAGAGGTTCAACAGGCGCATGAATTTCATAAGGTCCTCCAGGCGTTCTCGAAGAGCGGATCGGATGGGTGGGGATGAAGGATGGAAGTGAGAGGCTTTTGGCGAGCACAGTATAATCGGCGGGGATCAATTTGTCAAC
>JAGHYK010000072.1 GCA_017743695.1 Chloroflexota bacterium | reverse complement strand
TGCGCTTCTGGGCGGCTGCAAGTTCCTCCAGGCGTTCATCCGTGCGCTTCTGGGCAGCGGTTAGCTCCTGGACTGCAACTGTCAGCGCATTCACCTGTGCAGCCAGTTCCTGAAGACTTTTGGGAAGATCTAAAAGCTCGCGCGTCAACACCAGGGCGCGCAATTGGGCGAGCCATTCAGGATGTTGCTCAAGCAAATCTAACATATCCCGGAATTCGTTGACCGTGTATGCCATAGCAATCTCCAGAGCATAAAGGGGAAACCGTCAATGCCTGCGAACAGTTTGTACACAAATTATACCACATGCCTTTCTGAAAAATTACCAATATAACGTCAGATCAGAACAATCCAGACGATACCCACAGTGGGCGCATAGGATCTTGCAGTTTTGCGCGAACATTTCATGGCCACAACGATCGCAGAAATAGCTCTGGCGCACGCCGGAAATCAGGCCTTGAGGAGGTGCAAAGGTTTCGGGATGAGCAGAAGCTACGGAGTCCAGCGTTTGTCCCAGGTGAGTGAGCAGGCGCTCAATGTCTACCCCCTGACAGCGCGGCCGCCACGGTTGAAGATGTTTCAGTGCGCGAGGATATACCTTGATCGCACCATCCCTGTTTCCCCGTTCCAGGTGCAGATATACCACTGCGGCTTGCAGGATACCCTGATAAAGTTCCCGCCCAGGGGGATCGGTTGCGCGCCACGCAGCTTCCAGCTCTTCATGAGCCTCAAAGTATTTGCCCTGTTGCAGGAACAGAATTCCCCGTCGGGCTGCAGCGGGTAGGGGTTGGGCGCAGAAAGCGGTCATCTTACCAGACGCATCCAGAGTAAGGTGCGCACGATGGAGAAACCAGCTGCTCGCAAAGTTTCATCCCATTCACTGAGCGGGTGTTCCAGATAAAGGGTGCGCTGGCGATAGTAAAAGGCTTGCCGCACCTTCCAGAGCAGGGGGAGGATAGCCTGGGGCGATATTTTTGGGCCATAGGCCAGCCAGAGACCATTTTCCCCGCGTGGGGAAGGATGCCACAGGATGGTGGCCTGGGGTTGTCCCTGATAAAAACTTGTCCATTGCGCCGCCGTTATGCCGAGAAAGGCGCGCCAGAGACGCATTTCCCAGCCTGGACGCGCCAGCTCCCATTCCCACTGGTGATACCAGCCTAATTCCTCGGGATGGAGTTGCTCGAACCATTGTTTCACCTGATGCCAGTGCGCCCGCGGCGTAGGGCGAACGATATATGCAGGATAAGATGGAACATCAGGAGTGGTCAGGGTGTACCAGAGACGACGCCATGCACGGATGACAAATCCCAGCCTTTGATACAGGGAAATAGCGCCCTCGTTGTCCTCGCGTACCTGGAGCCAGATCTCTTCGACCCTGCTACGGAGTGCTTCCTGGATGGCTTTTTCCACCAGCGCGCCCCCAATGCCGCGCCGCCGAAAAGAGGGGTGAACCGCCACATTGGCAATCAGACCAATGGATCGCTGCCGGTAACGGATGCGCACCAGGCTGACGTTCCCTACCACCTCTCCATTCTCCTCCCAAACATATCCCCCCGGCATGGAACTCCATTCCATCCAGCGTTGAAGGTTGTCAAGAAACAATGCAGAAGAGCGCTGGGTGCTTTGCTCCATGTCGAAGCAGATTTCTATCAAACGTGAGACAGAAGAAGCATCACGCCATGCCTGGAAAGGACGAATGTGGAGAGATGGAAGCACAGCCGCCATAGGTTGCACGCATCAAGGAGAATCAAAGGGCACAAGACTGATTATACCCTCGGGAGCTGGAAGCACTGCGGAAATGTTTGGGCGATTGGATGCGGATTCGCCAGATGGATCGGGTATACTTATGCATTGAAGCAAGAATCCATACTCGCCTGCGATTTTTCTGCGCCGATAAGGAGATTTCTCATGCCCGTTGTCCCCGGAATAGACGTTTCCTACTGGCAGGCCGGAATTGACTGGCCGAAGGTGCGTGCTGCTGGAATGCGTTTTGTCTTTATCCGCGCCAGCGATGGTGAAAAATATCTTGATCCGACTTTTTCCACGAACTGGGAAGGAGCAGGAAAGGCCGGGCTGTTACGCGGCGCCTACCATTTCTTTCGCCCCAGCCAGAGCCCCGAACGACAGGCAGAGATTTTCCTCAAAGTACTCCGAGATGCTGGGGCCACGCTGGAGCTTTCCGCTGTGCTGGATCTGGAAGTGATAGAAGGGCAGACCGCCGAGCGCCTGATTGCTCGCACCAAAACCTGGCTTGATAACGTCGAGGGAGCTCTGGGACGAAAACCGATTCTGTATTCCAACCTCTCGTTCCTGCGCACCTATTTCACACTTGCCGGGGGGCCACCAGCCTGGGTCAACGACTATCCCTTATGGATTGCCTGGTATCCTCCCAGCTATACGGAGGGCATGACACCCCCGTTACCACCGGGCTGGTTCCAATGGGCCTTCTGGCAATATTCCCAGACCGGGCGCGTGAACGGGATTAATGCCCCGGTAGACCTCGATCTTTTCAATGGCACTCTGGAGGAGCTATATCGCTTCGCGAATGCCCAAATGACCTCCACACCCGTCGAACATGTCATCGCAGAAGGGGATACCTTTGAGAGCATTGCGAACAAATACGGCGTCACCGTCCGTGAGCTGGTGATGGCCAATCCGCAACTGCTTCGGGTCGGTGAAAAATTGAAGATTCCCCCCGCCGTGGCCATTCCACAGGAAAGCGCATCCCCCGGTCCGAAAACTTACATCGTCAAACCAGGGGATACGCTGACTTCCATTGCGATCAAGTTCAACACGACTGTTGCGGCTCTGGTTGCGGCCAATCAGCTCAGCAATCCAAACAACATCACCGTCGGGCAAACCCTGATCATCCCCTGACGGTTGCCGGTTGCTCTTTTTGCAGGCTCTCTAAATATCGAGTGGCCTGAATCGCTGCCGCAGCTCCCATTCCTGCCGAAGTGACAACCTGGCGGAAGTGCGGATCAGCTGCTTCTCCAGCGGCAAAGACGCCGGGCACACTGGTTTCCATCTGTTGATTCACCTTGATATATCCATGCTCATCCATCTCCAGTTGACCGCGGAAAATCTGTGTGTTTGGCGTATGGCCGATAAAGATAAATACCCCATCGGTCTCGAACACGCTTTCTTCGCCACTCTGGAGGTTCTTCAGGCGCACGCCTTCTACTTTTTCCTGGCCCAGGATTTCGGTGACCACCGTATTCCAGATAAACTGGATTTTCGGATTTTCTCGGGCGCGTTTCTGCAGGATCGGGCCGGCACGCAGCTCGGAGCGACGATGGATGATCGTCACAGTGGACGCATACCGGGTCAGGAAAAGGCCCTCCTCCAGCGCGCTATCTCCACCGCCGACTACCACAACCTTCTTATCCTTGAAGAACCAGCCGTCGCAAGTGGCACAATAGGAGACGCCTTTGCCGGTTAGCTCACGCTCCCCCGGCACGTTTAAGTGATTCGGGCTGGCGCCGGTGGCGATGATCAACACATCTGCCTCGTACTCGCCGGCATCTCCGCTGACCTTGAAGGGCCGTTGCGAGAGATCCACGGCATGGGCGGTGTCAAATTCAATCCGAGCGCCAAAACGCTCCGCCTGCTTTTGGAACAGTTCGCCCAATTCTGCCCCTCCCACGCCTTCCGGGAAGCCAGGGTAGTTTTCGATAGTATAAGTCAGGGCTGCCTGACCGCCCAGCTCCGTGCCGGTCAGAACCAGCGGCTCCAGGTCGGCACGCGCTGCGTAGATCGCCGCCGCCAGGCCGGCCGGCCCAGATCCCAGGATCAGGACTTTTACGCGTCGAGGCGTTTCTTTTTCGGGAGAAGAGATACTTCCTAAATTGAACATAGCACCTCACCAGTCAGAAAGTTTTCCGTATCAACACTCTTTTACGATGCAGATTCTCTGGAAAAGTGACAATCTGCCCTGCTACTCACAGCGAAAACGGCGCATGGCTTCCTGGAGCAACCCTTCCGCATCCTCGGCTCGAGGCGTGTAGGCTTTCCAGCCGAAAGCACGCGTGCCACATTGCCAGGCTGCAATGGCGCCGCGCGGGAGCAGCAGCGTGGCTGTGGTCTGGATCGGCAAGAACCAGACTTCCTGCCCTCCCAGCGTGCGTTGCGTGGCCTGGGCAATCGCAGTGTCAAAGCGCACATCCAGCATCGAATCGAGCAAGTGCTGGGGTGTCTCGCCATCTTGCCAGTTGAGCAGGATCAGCAGATCCTCCCGATAAGCGACCAGCATTCCCTTCGTGACCCCGCTCGGCTGACGTTGATCCTGCGCTGCCTGGAGATCATAGAAGGCAACGCCTGGAGGATGCCCGATGCAGAAGCGATATTCACAGAAAAGGCCTTGCAGGGTGTAAGGCGTTGGGGTCGGGGTTGGAATCGGGCGCGAGGTGGGAGGAGGTGTCTGCGTGGGCCAGGCGGTCAGCGTGGCCGCTACGGCCATGGCGACCGTCATCTCTATTTGTGGAGTCGGAACCCGCAACGGCTGACAGGCCAGCAAAACGATCCCCAGCAACAGGAGCAGTAGCTTCTTGTGCAGATGGGCACGTTGTGACATAATCAAATTATAGCCTATGTGGAAAACGATCTTTTTCTCCTTTGACCCCACCCTTGCCCAATTGCTTCCTTCCGCCTATCGCCAGGGAACCTTCGAGTTTCGCTATCGAGGACCGCAGTCGGTCAAGCACCTGATTGAATCGCTGGGCATCCCGCACACGGAGATTGGGAATATTCTCTGCGATGGGAAGCCAGTGACCCTGGACTACCTGCCCCAGGATGGCGATCCGTTGCAGGTACACCTGATCCGTTACCCTGAACCCACCTCGGATACCCCTGAACCCCGCTTCATCCTGGATAATCATCTGGGGCGTCTGACGGCGCATTTGCGCATGTTGGGGCTGGACGCCATGTACCGCAATGATTTTCAAGACAGTGAGCTGATCCGTTGCGCCCTCAGCGAAGGGCGAATCTTATTGACGCGCGACCGTCGTTTGCTCATGCACAAATCCCTGCAGCAAGGATGCCTGCTCTATAGCCTCGATCCCCTGGCGCAGCTTTATCAGGTGGTAGAGCGCTATCACCTTCTGCACTGGATCAGGCCGTTTCAGCGTTGTATGCGCTGCAACCATCCGCTGCAGCCTGTCCCCAAAGAAGCTATCCTGGATCGCCTGCTGCCCCTGACCCGTCTGTATTACGACGAATTCTCACGCTGCCCTGCCTGCGATCAGATTTACTGGAAGGGTTCTCATTACGAGCGAATGGAACGTTTTATTCGCCAGCTTCAGCGGGGGGAGAAGGACATGCTGTAAGGTTTTTCCGCCTCGCAAATTCCGTGCCGCGGTGGTTGATAAACCTTGACAAAACGATAAACAGGCTTTATATTTCAGCACGCTTAAACTATTTGCCTTTTGGGTGAAAGGAGGTTCATGTCTCCACCTTTGCTTGCGACCCTGCAGGAATGGTTGCGTGTCATCATGCGGTTTTCGATGCGCAATTTCATGCTCTATGCTCGTGAACACAATTATTCCATCGCTCAGCTCAACGCGTTGTTTCGTATTTATCACCGCGGCTCTTGTGGCATCTCGGAGCTGGGCGACGAGATGGGCGTGACCAGCGCCGCCGCCAGCCAGTTGCTTGACCGACTGGTGCAGCAGGGGCTGGCCATCCGCTCCGAAGATGTGCACGATCGGCGCAACAAAGTGGTGCATCTCACAGAGGCCGGGCGTGCTATTGTTCAGGAAGCCATGGCGGCTCGTCAGGGCTGGTTGGAAGAAGTCGTCAACCAGCTCACTCCCCAGGAACAGCAACAGGTAGAGGACGCCATCCGCCTTTTACTGGACAAAATGCGTACCCTTAATCCCTGAAGTCCTTTTTAGAGAGGAGAACTATGCTTCGTCTTTTCCCGTATATCCGACGCTACACGCTCCCGATTGCGCTGGCTATTTTGCTTTTGTTCATCCAGGCCAATGTGGACCTGGCGCTGCCGGACTATCTTTCAAAAATTGTCAACAATGGCATCCAGCAGGGCGGCGTGGCCAGCGCCATCCCTGAATTTTTGGATGAACAAACCTTTCAACGGCTTTCGCTTTTCCTCGATCCGCAGGAACAGAGGCTGCTGGATCAGGCCTATCGGCGAGTGGAGGCTTCCGCGCCCGAAATCACAGCTCTTCAAGCGCGTTATCCAGGTCTGGCGACGCAGCCTCTTTATGTGCTTCAGACATCCTCCCCTGAGATAGAGAAGGTGCTGCCCCGTGCCTTGTTGAGCGTCGCTTTCCTTGAGCAGGCGCAGCAAAATCCGGAGCAGGCCCAAAAGATGGGGATGACGCTTCCGCGCAACATACCACCCGGTACGGATCTGTTCCAGGCGCTCCAAAACCTTCCCCCTGCGATGCGCCAGAATCTGCGCGCCCGATTCTGGGAACGCTTTGACGTTTTAGGGGACAAAATGGTTTCGCAGATGGCCATCGCCGCGGTGAAAAAGGAATACCAGGCATTGGGCGTGAATATAGATCGCCTGCAGTTCAACTACCTGGCACGCATGGGCGGGATCATGCTCCTGTTGACCCTGCTTTCGGCGATCCTCACCATCACCGTCGGCTTGATTTCGGCGCGCGTGGCGGCCGGGGCGGCTCGAGATTTGCGGGATGGCCTCTTCGTGCGCGTGACCGGGTTCAGCATGGCCGAGCTGGAGCGCTTCTCGACCGCCTCTCTCATCACCCGCGCCACCAACGATGTCTCCCAGCTCCAGATGGTGACGATGCTGATCATCCGTCTGGTCTTCTATGCCCCTATCCTGGCCATTGGGGGCATGATCCGCGCCTTAAGCATGGCGCCTTCGATGGGATGGATTATCGGCCTGATGCTGGTGGTGCTCATGAGCATCATCCTCGGGGTTTTCGCCATCACCCTGCCACGCTTCAAGCTCATCCAGAGCCTGACCGACAACCTGAATCGCGTCATGCGCGAGAACTTGAGCGGCATGATGGTCGTGCGGGCCTTCAATCGCCAGGAGCTAGAGCGTCAGCGTTTTGACCATGCCAACCGGGAACTCACCCGGGTCAACCTGTTTGTCAATCGTGTCATGGTGATCATGATGCCCCTGATGATGTTCCTGATGAGCGCGGTCAGCGTGCTGGTGGTCTGGGTGGGAGCGCATCAGGTCGCCGAGCTACGTATGCAGGTTGGCAACATGATGGCTTTCATGCAGTACACCATGCAGATCTTCTTTGCCTTTATGTTTATGTCCATGATGTTCATTGTGCTGCCGCGGGCTTCTGTTTCCGCTGACCGCATTGCAGAGGTGTTGGAGACCATGCCCACCATTCAAGACCCGCCGCAGCCGAAGGAATTTCCGCAACCTTTCCGTGGGGAGATCGAATTTCGCGATGTCTCCTTCCGCTATCCAGGCGCCGAAGAGGATGTCTTACACCACATCTCGTTTACCGCCCGACCGGGGCAAACGATCGGCATCATTGGCACTACCGGCTCCGGAAAATCTACCCTGGTGCGCCTGATCCCACGCTTCTATGACGTCACCGAGGGCGCGATCCTGATAGATGGGGTAGATATTCGCCAGGTGCGGCAAAGCGATCTCCGCGAGCGCATCGGCTATGTGCCTCAACGGAGCAATCTCTTCAGCGGCACCATCGAGAGCAATTTGCGACTTGGCGATGAGGATGCCCCGCTGGAGGCTTTGCTCCAGGCGCTGGAAGTAGCCCAGGGGAACGAGATCCTCGCTTCCCGTCCCGAAGGGCTGAATGCGTCCATCGCTCAGGGCGGCACCAACGTCTCAGGAGGGCAGCGTCAGCGACTGGCGATTGCCCGCGCCCTGGTCAAGCGCGCCCCCATCTACATCTTCGATGAAAGTTTCTCAGCCCTGGACTATAAGACCGACCTCGCCCTGCGCCGCGCTTTGAAGAGATACCTGACAAACAGCACCGTCTTTATCGTTTCGCAGCGCGTGGCGACGATCAAGGACGCCGATCAGATTCTGGTACTCGATGAAGGACGACTGATCGGCGTGGGCACACATCGGGAATTGATGGAAACCTGTGACGTTTATCGCGATATTGCTTTATCACAGTTACAGCAGGAGGCTCTGGCATGAACGAACGCGTTTCTTCAAACGGCAGCAATGGCAATCGCCCCGCTGCGATGCGCCCGGCTTTGGGGCCGGGAGGTATGCGCAGCCCGATGGGGCATGGGCCGATGGCGATGATGAAAGGGGAATCGGCGCGCGATTTCAAGGGGACGATGCGCAAGCTCATCGCCTACCTTGGCCCCTATCGCTGGCTGATGTTGCTGGTGCTTTTCCTGGCCGCTGCTTCGACGGTTTTCCAGATCTTTGGCCCGAAAATTCTGGGCAATGCCACCACCAAACTCTTTGAGGGCCTGATGGGGCAGATCAGCGGTAGCGGCGCCGGCGTGGATTTCTCCGCCATTGGCCGTATCTTGATGACCGCGCTGGTACTTTACGTCTTCTCGGCTATCCTGGGCTATCTCCAGGGATGGATCATGACCGGGATCGCCATTGACATTACCTATCGGATGCGCCGCGAGATCGGCGAAAAAGTCCATCGCCTGCCCCTGCGCTACTTCGACGGCACCACCCATGGCGAAGTGCTTTCCCGCCTCACCAATGATGTGGATACCGTCAACCAGACCCTGGGCCAGAGCCTTTCGCAGATCGTCTCCTCCGCTGTGACCGTGGTCGGCGTTCTGGCCATGATGCTCAGCATCTCCTGGCAGATGACGCTGGTTGCTCTCCTGGTGATCCCTCTAACCCTGGGGTTGGTGCGCCTGATCGTCACCCGCTCACAGCGTTATTTCCGCCAGCAGCAGGACTACCTGGGGCATGTGAACGGCCACATCGAGGAGATGTTCGCTGGCCAGGTAGAGATCAAGGCCTTCAACGCGGAAGCCCGCAGCATACGCACTTTTCGAGAGCTAAACACAATCCTTTACAACACCGCCTGGAAATCCCAATTTCTCTCCGGGATCATGATGCCGATGATGAACTTCATCGGCAACCTGGGCTATGTGGGTGTGGTGATCACCGGCGCGTATCTGACCATCCGCAACCTGATCACGGTGGGCGATATTCAGGCCTTTATCCAGTACGTGCGCTCATTTAATCAGCCGCTCATGATGCTGGCCAATATCTCCAATGTCTTGCAGCAGACTGCCGCCGCTGCGGAGCGCGTTTTTGAATTTCTGGAAGAGGCGGAAGAATCGCCCGACCCACAGCCGGCCATCGCCATCGAGCGCGCTCGCGGTCATGTGGAATTCCGCAATGTGCGCTTTGGCTACACGCCTGAGAAGCCGGTCATCCGTAATTTCTCTGCCGAGATCCGCCCTGGTCAACGGGTGGCCATTGTCGGCCCGACCGGCGCCGGTAAAACCACGCTGGTCAAACTCCTCATGCGCTTCTACGATGTGGATGATGGCGCCATCCTGCTCGATGGGCATGATATTCGCCACTTCCGCCGCGCCGATCTGCGTCGCCAGTTTGGTATGGTTCTCCAGGATACCTGGCTCTTCAACGGCACGATCATGGAGAACATCCGCTACGGTCGCCCGGAAGCCTCGGATGAAGAAGTGATTGCCGCAGCCCAGATGGCCCATGCCGATCACTTTATCCGCTCCCTGCCGGGCGGCTACCAGATGGTGCTCAATGAGGAGACCACCAACATCTCTGCCGGTCAGAAACAGCTCCTCACCATCGCCCGCGCCTTCCTGGCCGATCCTCCCATCCTCATCCTGGATGAGGCCACCAGCTCCGTGGATACGCACACCGAATTGCTCATCCAGGAGGCCATGCGCCGCCTGATGCATGGGCGCACAAGTTTCGTCATCGCCCATCGCCTTTCGACCATTCGCGATGCGGATTGGATCCTGGTCATTCGCGAGGGCGATATTGTCGAGCAGGGTACGCACGAGACGCTCCTGGCCCAGGGCGGCTTCTATGCTGAGCTATACAACAGCCAGTTCGCCCAGGTCGAAGCCGTGGAAGCATGATCCTGGTCTCCACGCTGCTCCTGCTGATCGCCATTCCTCTGATCACCTGGCTACATTCCCGCCTGCGGCTTGATTTTCGCCTCTCGCCGCAGGATGCTTTACCTCCGCCGCCCTATCCGCGTATCAGCGTCATTGTGCCGGCGCGCAACGAGGAACGGAATATCCGTGACTGTGTCGAGCACATTCTGGCGCAGACATATCCGAACCTCGAACTGCTTGTCGTCGAAGATCGCTCCACGGACGCGACGCCGCAGATTCTGGCGGAATTGCAAACGAAGATCAGCGCCGCCTGGCCTGGACCTGGGGCTACCGACCCCGCGCCTGGGGCTTCGTCGGCCCTTGAGGCATCGTCCAGGCCGGCGCTGCGCAATTTTCGGGTCATCCAGGGAGGCGAGCTACCGCCGGGCTGGGCCGGGAAACCGTATGCTTTGCATCAGGGGGTGCAGCACGCCACAGGCGCATGGTTTTGCTTTGTAGATGCCGATACGCGCCTGCATCCTTCCGCCATCACTGCCGCGTTTGCCATGGCGATCCGCCAAAACGCCGATCTGCTCACCCTTTTCACCCGCCAGCGCATGGAAAGTTTTTGGGAATGGGTGATCCAGCCCCTGGTGTTTACGGCGCTTTCGGTCGGCTTTTCCCCGCCTCGCGTCAACGATCCGCATACCCCGGACGCAATTGCCAATGGTCAGTTCATCCTGATCCGCCGCTCCGTCTATGAGGCCGTGGGGGGACATGCTGCAATTCGGCACTCGATTGTGGAGGATAAAGACCTGGCCGAACGCGTGAAGCGAGCCGGCTATCGTCTGCTCCTGGTGGATGGAGAAGCGGTCGCAGAGACGCGCATGTACACCTCCCTCGCCGAAATTTGGGAAGGCTGGACCAAAAACATGTACCTGGGCTTAAAGGATAGTCCCTGGCTGCTGGGATTGGGCATCTTTGGCG
This sequence comes from Chloroflexota bacterium, assembly GCA_017743695.1. GTDB lineage: Bacteria > Chloroflexota > Anaerolineae > Anaerolineales > Villigracilaceae > 630D-37. The sequence goes on along the minus strand of JAGHYK010000072.1, from coordinate 621 downwards.
CCTTCCTGGGGCTTGCGGCAGGCATCCTTTTGCCTCTCTGGCTGGCGGGCGGTTTTCTCTGGGCCTGGCAACATCCGCAGGGATGGAACTTCCTGGTACCGCTGGAAGCGCTGATCGCCTGGCTTTACCTGCTTTTCTGGCGCGTGCGCGTTGCCCTGCATCTTGGCATCCCGCTCTGGAGCACCCTGTTCACCCCGCTGGGCGCCTTGCTCTTCTCAGCCATGATGTTCACCTCTGCCTGGAACGTCCTCAGCGGCCGTGGCGTGCGCTGGAAAGGCAGGACGTATCTCTCTGGGGCTTAAAAGACGATAGACGGTGGACCGTGGACGGTCGTAGGGCGGGCTTTCCAGCCTGTCGAGAGAAAATACCCTTCGTGTCTTTGTGACTTTGTGGTTTATTATTATTTAACCACGAAGGCACGAAGACACAAAAGTTAAAGTAGACCGTCAACGAATGGGGAATCTCGACCGCGGACGGCGGACGGCAGACCGCTGTAGGACAGGCTTTCCAGCCTGTCGGGGAAGCGGACCGTCAACGAATGGGGAACGAATAAACGAATACAGACCGCGGACGGCAGACCGCTGTAGGACAGGCTTTCCAGCCTGTCGGGGAAGCGGACCG
>JAGHYK010000071.1 GCA_017743695.1 Chloroflexota bacterium | reverse complement strand
TGATCGCGCCACCGCGCCCTGGCTCATGGTAAAATGGGAACTCAAAATCCCTCCAGTCCACAGGATCAAGGTCAGTGAAAATTCAACAGGGCACGTTTTATTTACTTTCGCTGGGATGCGCAAAAAACACGGTAGACTCTGATTCCATGGCGCAGTTGCTCATGGCAGAGGGATACCGTCCTCTTTCTGCTCCCTCTCGCGCCGAAGTGTTGATTGTGAACACATGCGGTTTTATCGCCCCCGCTCGCGAAGAATCCATCCAGCATCTTCGCACGCTCGCCCGAAAAAAACGGCAAGGGCAATGGCTGATCGCTGCCGGCTGCCTGACCCAACGGTATGGCAAACACATCCTGGAACAGGTCCCTGGTATTGATGGCATCCTTGGAACCCGCCGCTGGATGGACATCGTTCAAGTCGTGCGCCAGTTGCGGAATACTCCCCACCCCCAGCCGCTTTATCATCTTCCCGACGAAGCCCAGACCATCGGCCCGGATTTGCCCGGCATTTCCCGCAGCAGTCGCTTTGGCGGCAGCGCCTACCTGAAGATCGCCGATGGATGTCGCCGGCCCTGTGCGTTTTGCGCCATTCCGCTGATCAAAGGCCCTGCGGTCAGCCGCCCGGTGGAAAGCATCCTCGAAGAAGCCCGTCAATTGCAAGCGCAAGGGGTACGCGAGCTGATTCTGATCGCCCAGGATACGACCGACTACGGCCACGATTTGGGGATGAAAGAGGGACTGGCCACGCTGCTCGAACATCTGGTACGCGCTGTACCGGAGATTGACTGGATTCGCGTTCTCTACGCCTACCCTGGCCATGTCACCGACCGCCTCATAGAAGTCATGGCCAACCATCGGCAAATCCTGCCCTACCTGGATATGCCCCTGCAACACGCTCATCCGGACACCCTGCGACGAATGCGCCGCCCGGCCAATATCGAATGGGTGTACCGCACGATTGAAAAAATGCGCCGCATCATGCCCAACCTGGCCCTGCGCACCACCTTCATCGTGGGCTATCCAGGGGAAACCGAGAGCGAATTCAACGCCTTGCTGGACTTCGTGCGCGCCATGCGCTTCGACCGTGTCGGTGCTTTCACCTTCTCCTTTGAACCAGGCACCGCCAGCGAAGCGCTCGGCGATCCCATTCCCCCGGAAGTCAAAAGAGAGCGCTATGAACGGTTGATGGAAGTGCAACAACCGATCTCCCTGGAAATCAATCAATCGTTCATCGGTAAACGCCTGGATGTGCTCATCGAGGGCCATGAAAAGGGCATCTCCATCGGTCGTTCCTACCGCGACGCGCCCGAAATTGACGGCCTGGTGATCATCGAGGGTGAATTCCCGGTAGGGAGTATCGTGCCTGTTCAGGTCAGCGGCGCCATGACGTATGACCTGAGCGCCGTACCTCTCCCCCAATCGCTCCCCGTCCTGCAGGCTCTGTAATCCAGTCCCAGGGTCCAGTCTGCGGAGCGAATCTTCTTTGCAGAGTTTTGTGATAAATATCACCCACAATAAGGTCTTTTAGTGATATAATGCACAATGCTTCAGGTAGCCATCCTGGTCTGCTTCTTTGAAAGCTCCATCATCGCTTACCTTCCCGGTGCATGTGCAACACCCTGCAGTTCATTCTTGTAACGCCCTCATACGTAACTGCCTACCCTAAGCGATGAAGAACTCTCTAACTCTTGTCATTGCGAGCGTAGCGAAGCAATCTCCTGGCCGATATGGGGATTGCTTCGCCGCCTGCGGCGGCTCGCAATGACAAAATGGATAGTTGGTGGGCAGTTGGTAGGTAATTACCCTCATACTCAATTTCCTGATGGGAGTGATGACATGAAAGCTCTGTACACCTCTCTGAAACATCCTCTTGCGCGTGGGGGTGGCATCGTTCTGGTTCTCGTCGTAATCACCCTCTTTGCGGCCTTCGTCCGTCAGACGCAGGCCTCGCCTGAACAGCCCATTTTGTTTCCCCACAACCTGCATGTAGGGCTGGGAATTCAATGCCTGTATTGCCACCCCGGCGCCGCCCGTGGCCCTAACGCGGGCCTGCCCGCTCAAGCCAAATGTTGGGGATGCCATCAGCAGATCGCCAAGAAGACGCCGGAGCTGGAAAAGCTGGCCCAATATGTGCAGAACAACGAACCCATCCCGTGGGTGCCCGTGGCCATCGTGCCGGACTTCGTGAAATTCAATCATCGCCCCCACGTGGCCGCCGGCCTGAACTGTGAGACCTGTCACGGGGATATGACCAAAGTGAAAATCGCCCAGAATCCGCAGGTGATGAACATGGGGTGGTGTTTGAATTGCCATCGCGAAAAAGCGAAAGACGATCCCGTCAAGCTGCAAAAGCTCATTGACTGTAGCACGTGCCATTATTAATCCAGGAGGGAAAACGATCATGAGTCAGGAAATCTCTCGCCGTGATTTTCTCAAATTAGGTGGCCTGGGTGCTGTTGCCACCATGGTCCTCACCGGTTGCGGCACGGCTGCCCGTTACGTCCGTCGCACACCCTATACCAAAATGCCGGAATACACTTTCACCGGCCAGAGCACCTATTTTGCCACCACCTGCCGTGAATGCCCGGCAGCCTGTGGGCTGATCGTGCGCACTTTTCAGGGACGAGCCATCAAAGTCGAGGGGAATCCGAATCACCCGGTCAACGCCGGCAAGACCTGCGCTCGCGGGCAGGCAACGCTGCATGGGCTGTATAACCCCGACCGCATTCAGGGGCCGTTCAAGCGTTCGGCGCGGGGAAGCGAACAGATCACTCCCTTAGACTGGAATGCCGCTATCCAGGTTGTGGCGCAGGCCCTGCGGGAAACCTCCCCCCAGGGGATCGCCTTCTTGCTCGGCATGGCGCCGGATCATCTCTTTGATCTGGTGAGCGATCTCGCCCGCGCCCTTGGCGCCCCCGCCCCCATCCGTTTTGGCGCTTTGGGCATGTTTGAGGCTCGCGCCACGCTTCGGAAAGCCACCCAAAACGTGCTCGGACAGGACGGCCTGCCCTGGTTCGATCTGGGCGCTGCCAATGTGGTTTTCTCCTTTGGGGCAAATTTCCTGGAAACCTGGCTTTCTCCGGTCGCCTACACCCGCCTCTTCAGCCAGATGCGACGCGGCGAACGGAATGAGAAACGCGGCTACTTCGTCCAGTTTGAGCCGCGCATGTCGCAAACGGCCTCCAAAGCGGATGAATGGATTCCCCTGCGTCCGGGCACGGAAGGATGGGTGGCCCAGGCGTTGGGCAAGCTGATCGCCGATGCGCGCGGCCTGCAAGTGGCTGCGTTTTCCGGCGTGAACGTGGAAGAAGTGGCCCAAAACAGCGGCATCGAGGTCGCCGAACTGCAGCGACTGGCAGACTTGCTGATGAAAGCCCGGCGTGCCCTGGTCATCCCTGGCGGTGCGGCCCTGGCCCATACCAACGGCCTGGAGAACGCTGAAGCCATCCTCACCCTCAATGCCTTACTGGATGCCCCGATCACGCTATCGCCGCTTTCTCCCTTCGGGGATGCTTATCATCAGCCGGCCTCGCTCCAGGAAATGGCCGCGTTGATCGAGCGTATGCGTCGGGGCGAAGTGCAGGCGCTCTTCATCCACGGCGCGAACCCTGTGTTTGAACTCCCGGCCGCGCTTGGCTTTGCCGAAGCGTTGCAAAAAGTACCCCTGGTGATCTCTTTCGCCACCTTCCCGGATGAAACAGCCCTGCAGGCCGATTACGTCTTCCCCGATCATCACGGGCTGGAGTCCTGGGGCTATCAACGCCTGGCTACAGGCAGCGCCTTCCCCACCCTCTCCTCCAGCCAGCCGGTTGTGGTGCCTTTCTATAACACGCAGGCGACCGCCGATGTCCTCCTGGCGGCAGCCGCCCAAATCGGAGGCGCGGTGGCGCAGGCGCTCCCCTACACCGACGAAGTCGCTTATATTCAAGCCAGACTCTCCCCCCTCCTTGAACAGAAAAACGGCTTCTTCGGCGCTCCTGAAATCAACACCTTTTTTGCCTACTTCCAGCAGTACGGGGGCTGGTGGAAAACCACCGAAGAAACCGTAAAGCCTTCCTGGGAAAACGCATTCAATCGCCGCCTGCAAGTCAAAGCAGCCGAGTTCGCCGGCGAGGGCGAATTCCATCTTCTCCCCTTTATTTCACCCGTGCTGGGGGAAGCGGGCGCCAACAAACCCTGGCTGCAGGAAGTACCCGATCCGACGACCACCGTCATGTGGAACTCGTGGATTGAGATCAACCCCCAAACCGCTGAAGAGTTGGGATTGCAAGATGACGACGTGGTACGGGTCGTGAGCGATCAGGGGAGCTTTGAAGTGAGCGTCTACCGGTACCCTGCGATTCGCCCCGACGTCGTGGCCATCGTATTCGGGCAGGGACATACCGCTTATGGGCGTTATGCGCAGGGGCGCGGCGTGAATCCCGGTCAGATTCTCAAGCCGGTCACCAACGCGGCCGGCGACCTGGCCTTTGCCGCCACCCGCGTTCGATTGGAAAAAACCGGCAAGAAACGGGCGATCTCGCGCCTGGAGAGCATACTCGGTGTCTATGGTGAACACTAAGGGCTAAGGAGAGCATATGGAAAAGACTTTGACCATTCCTGAATACAAAGCAGATTGGGCTGAGGGCGAGAACGGAAAATGGGGCATGGTGATTGACATGGATCTTTGCACCGGCTGCCAGGCCTGTGTCGCCGCCTGCGCCATGGAAAATAATATCTCCTTCGTCGGCGAAGAAGACGCGGGCTATGGGCGCACCATGCACTGGATCCGCATCGAGCGCTTTTGGGAAGGCACATATCCCGAAATCCGCATGACGCCCTATCAACCGATCCTCTGCCAGCAATGTGGACATGCGCCTTGTGAACCGGTCTGTCCGGTTTTTGCTTCCGTTCACAGTCAGGCAGAACAAATCAACCTGCAAGTCTATAACCGCTGTGTAGGGACGCGCTATTGCGCCAACAACTGCCCTTACCAGGTGCGAGTGTTCAACTGGCGCGATTGGCCACGTCCGGCGCCGCTGGAAAACCAGTTGAACCCCAGCGTCACAGTGCGGCGAAGGGGCATTATGGAAAAGTGCACCTTCTGCATTCAACGCATTCGCCAGGCGGAAGATGTGGCCAAATCCGAAGGGCGGGAAATTCGCGATGGGGAAGTCGTGCCAGCCTGCGCGCAGGCCTGCCCGGCAGATGCCATCGTATTCGGGCGCTTGGACGATCCCGAAAGCCGCGTGAGTCAGCTTGCCAACAGCCCTCGCGGCAAGAAACTGTTGGAAGAGTTGGGGACACTCCCCCAAGTGACTTACCTGTTGGGAGGATAGATCATGGCTGTTGCTGCAAAACCTTTGCCTCATGCTCATACGCACGCCACCGAGGGCCCCGATCATCGCGAAAGCCTGATGTTCGATCCTCGCCCGCGTGGTTTGATGAATGCCTGGGCCATGGAGGCCATGCACGAGACCTCCTGGAAGTTCTGGGCAGTAGCTGCGTTCCTGGCCTTGATCGTGCTGGTCTTCCTCGTCGGCGCCTGGGCCTGGATGATCATGGAAGGGTTGGGGTTGGCCGGCGTGAACCGCCCTGCTTTCTGGGGCGTTTTCCTGGTCAATACCGTCTTTTGGATCGGTATCAGCCACGCCGGCACATTTATCTCGGCCATCCTGCGCGTCTTGAAAGTCGAATTCCGGCGCCCCTTCACCCGTGCGGCGGAGCTGATGACGGCGTTCGGCCTGATCCAGGCAGGGTTTAGTATTCTGATGCACATGGGGCGCGTCTGGCTCTCTTACTGGCTGCTCCCTTACCCCAATCAACGCCAGTTATGGCCGAACTTCCATTCCCCACTGACCTGGGACTTCCTGGCCATCACGACCTATCTGCTCTCCAGTCTGATGTACCTGTACCTGCCGCTCATCCCCGATCTGGCCATGGCTCGCGATCGCTCCAGCGGCTGGCGCAAGAGGCTGTATCGCATCCTGGCATTGGGCTTCCGCGGCACCGAAGAGGAATGGGAGCATCTGCGGAAAGCAATGACGATCTTCGCCTTCGCCATCATCCCGGTGATGTTCTCCGTACATACCATCGTTTCCTGGGACTTTGCCATGGCCACCCGGCCCGGCTGGTCCTCGACGATCTTCGGTCCCTACTTCGTGATCGGCGCGCTCCATTCCGGTATGGCGGCAGTGGTCGTGGTGCTGTTCTTCGTGCGCCGCATGAAACACATGACATACTTTGTGCGCCCTGAACACTTCGACGCTCTGGGGAAGCTGATGCTGGTCATTTCCATGGCCTGGGCCTACTTCTTCTTCAACGATTACATTGTGCAATGGTATGGAGGCGATAAGTGGACGCGCATGTTGCTGGAATACCATGAGAACGGCCCGCTGGGCTGGATGTGGATGTTGATGTTGATTTGCAATGTGGCCGTGCCCTGGCTGTTGCTCTGGAACCGGCGCGTGCGCCGCACCCCGTGGTTGATGGCGATCATCGGCATCCTGATCAACGTCGGCATGTGGCTGGAACGTTACGTTATCGTTCCGATCTCCCTGACCATTAACCGTATGCCGTTCACCTGGAGGCAATACGTTCCAGGGATTGAAATTCCCCTGGGCATCGGTACGCTGGCGCTGTTCATTCTGTTGTACATGCTTGCCTCGCGTCTGATCCCGCTGGTGCCGATCTGGGAGGTTCAGGAAGGACAAATGGTGCACTCGCTGGAACGCGTCGGCAAGACATATGTGCCGGTGGTCAAGGAGTTAGAGTAAGGAGGCCCCATGAGCGAAAAAACCTTTCTGGCGCTTTTTTCTGATGTGAACCCGGCTGCAGAAGCGATTGCCCAATTGCGCGAAATGGGCATGAAAGACGAACAGATGCAGGTGATCTCCGGCATTCCTTTCACAGCACCCATCCTGGGGCGACCACATCCTCGAACGAACGTCCCCCGCATGGCAATGGGCGGCGCACTGGTCGGATTCCTGCTGGCGATGTTCTTCACGATCGGCACCCCGAATCTCTATCCCGTTTATGTGGGTGGTCAACCGCTGATTCCGGTGCCTCCCAGCGTGATTGCAACTTTTGAGCTAACCATGTTAGGAATGCTCCTGGCCACCTTTCTCGGCGTCTTCCTGGATAGCAGATTCCCCTCGTATCGTCCCATGGAATACGTGCCGGCGATCAGCGATGGCAAGATCGGGGTGCTCTTCCGCTGCACAGAAGAAGAAAGCAGCAGGTGGATGGATGCTTTGCAAAAATTAGGGGCTGAATCGGTCAGCCCGGTGGAGGCGGTGCAGTTATGAGCTTCGATTGGTACAAACGACTCTTCCTGGTACTGGTAGCGCTGGGAGCGATCTTCGGCTTCCTGATGCTCTTTGCCTTCGATGTGATCAAGATCGAGTGGATCAGCTTCATGGAGATCCAGCCCTCTTATAAGTGGAACGAGAAGCCGCTCCCGGTACCGGCGCGTTCCGTTCCCATTGATGGTCCGGTTTCCATCCCGAATATCGGCGCGCCAGAAAACCCGGTCCCCGCTGATGGAATCTCGATTGCGCGCGGTCAGCAGCTTTTCTCCATTCACTGCGCCATGTGCCACGGCCCGCAGGGATTGGGGAATGGTCAGGTGGCTGCGTTTCTGGCCAATAAGCCTGCCAACCTGACATCGGATGTGGTACAGGCCAAAAGCGACGGATCGCTTTTCCTGACCATTTCCAATGGCATTACCGGGCGTATGCCTGCCCTGAACGAAAATCTGACGCCGCGCGAGCGCTGGGATATTGTGAACTTCTTGCGCACCCTGAAAGCACAACCATAAGGAGCTGGCCATGAAAGACGATGTACAGAAATTGCTCTATGGCATTCTGGCTGCCTTTGTCATCCTGATTGTGGTATGGGTGGGCTCCGTATACATGGCCGGCTGCGGATTTTCGCTCACCTGTAACAAAGCGGCCACGCTACCCCCTTTGACGCCTGTCCCCACCCTGATCCCGGCGACCATGCCGGCGCCACAAAGGGCAGCCGCTGGCGCCTTCAACAAATGTCAGATTGCAGCGGTGAACCTGATCGGCGCCTGGGTTTCCGCAGGCTACCCGGAGAATGACCCGTTCACCTTCACGGATGTCAAAGGGCGCACCTGTCAGGGCACTTTTTACAAAGATGTGCAACCCCTGTTCGTGGAATCCAATCTGTGGTACCCCGGTGCGCAGGGATGCAGTTCCTGTCATCACTCGGATGTCAAGACCGCTCTCATGAACATGGATCTGAGCAGCTACGCAGGGATTCTGGCCGGCTCCCATCGTGCCAATGGGGAGCCAAAGGGGAATGACATCCTGGGGGGCGGCATATGGGAGCAATCTCTGCTCTACCAGATGCTCTACGCCCCGAACGGTCAAACTACGATTGGGCGCCCGGCAATGCCTCTGGGACGCCCGGCCAGCGTGCCCGCCGAAGGGCCACTCATCTATGCCGGTCAGGTCGTCACGCTGGCGGAAGGGACGGGCAGCGCCCCATCCCCCACTCCGACCCCCACCCCCTGACAGCAATCAAAAACAATCAGGCTCCCGGCCCAGCCGGGAGCTTTTTGTTTCAGACCGCAGATGGCAGACCGCGGAGTGGACGGTGGCCGGTAGATGGTGGAGCATTGCAGGGCAGGCTCTTCAGAATGGACGGAAGATCGCCGGCGCGCTCTGCAGCACACGTTTTTCAGCCGCTCAGAGAAAACTTCACCACAGGGACGCTGGAGAGCGGTCAGCAAGAAAACGGTTCCGGGGCAAGAAAAAGAAAACCACCAGCCCGAGACAGCATTTTCTCTCTCCGTGTCCTCGAGCTGGTGGTTCGTGCTTTCAAAAATCCCTTTTCAGGACGCTTTTCGCAACAGGCGGCGCAGTACGGTATGCAGAATGCCACCGTTGCGATAGTATTCCACTTCCACCGGGGTATTCAAGAGCGCCTCGACCTTGAACTCGATCACACGTCCATCGGCTTTGCGCGCCCGGACGTTCAGGATCGAGCGCGGCAGCAGCCCATCGTGCAGCCCTTCAATGTCAAACACCTCGCTCCCATCCAGTCCGAGGCGTTCTGCGTTCTGACCATCCATGAAGCGCAGGGGCAGCACGCCCATCCCGACGAGGTTGGAACGATGAATGCGCTCAAACGATTCGGCGATCACCGCCCGCACACCCTGCAAGGCCGGGCCTTTCGCCGCCCAATCGCGGCTGGAACCGGTTCCGTATTCCTTCCCTGCGATCACGATCACCGGCACGCCCTCGGCCTTATACTTCATGGCGGCATCAAAGATGGTCATCTCCTCCCCATCCGGGAAGTGACGCGTCCAGTATCCTTCCTTCGGAGCGACAAGCAGGTTTTTCAAGCGGATATTGGCAAACGTGCCGCGCACCATTACCAGATCGTTGCCGCGCCGCGCGCCATACGAGTTGAAATCCTTAGGCGCAACGCCATGCTCGATCAACCACTTTCCAGCCGGGCTTTCCGGCGGAATGTTACCAGCAGGCGAAATGTGGTCAGTGGTGATTGAATCTCCGAACATCGCCAGCACGCGCGCCCCGCGAATCTCGCGCAGAGGGGGTACCTCCAGGCTGAGGTTCTCGAAATATGGCGGATGATGAATGTAAGTGGAAGTCTCATCCCACTCATATAGCTCACCGCCTGGCGCATCAATCGCCTGCCACATCTCCGTTCCCTCAAAGACGTGTGCGTACTTCTCCAGGAACATCTCCCTGCGCAGGTTGGATTCAATGACCTGACGCACCTCTTCGTTGGTAGGCCAGATGTCTTTGAGGTACACCGGCTGCCCCTGGGTATCCCGTCCCAGTGGCTCGTGGAGCAGATCAATATCCACAGTTCCCGCCAGCGCATAGGCCACCACCAGCGGCGGAGAGGCCAGGAAATTCGCCTTCACCAGCGGGTGAACACGCCCTTCAAAGTTACGGTTGCCCGAAATCACCGCCGCAGCGACCAGATCGGAGGTAGAGATTGCCCTGGCTACTTCCGCGGGTAACGGGCCACTGTTGCCGATACAGGTGGTACACCCGAAGCCGACAACATGGAAACCGAGCGCAGCCAGTGCCTCCAGCAATTTTGCCGATTGCAGGTATTCCACCACCACCCGTGACCCCGGCGCCAGGCTGGTTTTGACATACGGTTTGACCTTTAGCCCCTTTTCCAGCGCCTTTTTGGCCACCAACCCGGCAGCGACCATGACCGAGGGGTTGCTGGTGTTCGTGCACGAAGTAATGGCGGCGATCACCACGGAGCCGTGCCCCATCTCCACGCTGTTCCCGTTGCTCCCGATCGTTGCCCGTCGCTCCAGGGCTTCCGCAGGTAGCTCATATCCCCGCTCCTTGACCGGCGCCGTCAGCGCTTTCTGGAAGGCGGCTTTCATCTCACTTAATGGCACGCGATCCTGCGGTCGCTTCGGGCCAGCCAGCGAAGGCTCCACCGTTCCCAGGTCCAGCTCCAGGATGTCGGTGAATTCCGGATCGGGCGTATCAGCATCTCGGAACAGTCCCTGGGCGCGGCAGTATGCCTCCACGCGCCGAATCAACGATTCCGGCCGGCCGCTCAGGCGCAGGTAACGTAACGTCTCCGCATCTACCGGGAAGAACCCCATGGTTGCGCCGTATTCTGGCGCCATGTTCGCCACTGTCGCCCGGTCGGGGAGAGAAAGCACATCCAGCCCTGGCCCGAAGAACTCCACGAATTTATCCACCACGCCCTTCTTGCGCAGCATCTGCGTGACCGTAAGCACCAGATCGGTCGCGGTCACGCCCTCGCGTAACTGACCATAGAGCTTGAACCCGATCACATCGGGCAGGAGCATATCCATCGGTTGTCCGAGCATCACGGCCTCCGCCTCGATCCCACCGACTCCCCAACCGACGACGCCCAGCCCGTTGATCATCGTCGTATGCGAATCGGTGCCGACCAGCGTATCCGGGAACAGCACCTCATTGCCCTCTTCGTCGGTTGTGCTCATGACCACCTGAGCCAGATACTCCAGATTGACCTGGTGGACAATCCCGGTCATCGGAGGCACGACCCGGAAGTTGCGGAACGCTTGCTGCCCCCACTTCAAGAAGCGGTATCGCTCCTGATTGCGCTGGAATTCGACCTCGGCATTGCGTAGTAGCGCATCCGGCGTGGCAAAAAAATCCACCTGCACCGAATGGTCAATCACCAGGTCTACCGGCACCAGCGGGTTGATCACCTTGGGATCGCCTCCCAGGCGTGCGACGGCGGCGCGCATGGCAGCCAGGTCAACCACGGCAGGCACGCCGGTGAAATCTTGCATGATCACCCGCGCCGGCAAAAACGGAATGCCCGGACGTGAAGCATCCATCGGCTTCCAGGCGGCGATATGACGCACATCCTCCTGGGTGATCTCCCGCTCGTTACATTGCCGCAGGGCCGCTTCGAGCAACACCCGGATTGAGAACGGAAGCCGGCGCAACTCCGTCAGCCCTGCTTTCTCCAACGCATCCAGACGATAGTACGTATAGGTGCGACCATCAATCGTCAACCTGTCACGAGCCTTAAAAAAGTCATACATAGGAACTCCTCTTATGTGGTGAGAAAATCTCACCCCATTATCCGAAGGATAGCAAGGAGCGCCTTCTCCATCCTTGATATGGGGAGACATGTCAATTATACCTGGGATTCCCGCGCCTGACTGGAATCGTTTTCCTTTCCCTGACGAAAACGCCCTCCTCCCCGACCCCCGGCCCCATCCCGCGCCTGAAGCGTCGCTGCCCCCTGTCGCGCCTGTCTCCT
>JAGHYK010000070.1 GCA_017743695.1 Chloroflexota bacterium | reverse complement strand
ATTCGTTGACGGTCACCCCCGCCGTCCGCGGTCTATCCTCCGCCCCATTTTTGCAGTAAAATTTCCCCTGGAGGTTAAGAACATGAATTACATCACTCAGCTTAGCTTTGATTTCACAGAAGAAAGAACCGAGGAAGACCTGCATTCCATCCTCCTTGAACAAATGCAAACCACTCATAGAAGCAGTAAAATCCTCGCCATTCGATGGTATGGAGGCAAATTCAGCCATCTTGACTGGCTACTGCCTCTTTTACCAAAGTGTCAACACTTTTGCGAACCCTTCGGAGGCTCGGCAGCCGTTTTGTTAAACAGAGACCCTTCGCCTGTGGAGACCTACAATGATATTGATGGGGACCTCGTGAACTTTTTCAGAGTCTTGCGCGATAAACCGGATGAACTTATCGAAAAACTTGTATTTACCCCATTCTCGCGCGAAGAATTTCATAAAGCCTATGAGATGCGCGGCAGAACAGACTTGCCAGATGTCGAGAGAGCGCGTTTGTTCTTTGTCCGTGCAGAACAGGTACGCATCGGATTGGCCCAAACCTCCACAGCAGGACGGTGGGCCTGGTGCAGACTGACAAGTAGAAGGGGTATGTCGGGGTCTGTTTCCCGATGGCTCAACCGGATAGATGCCTTATGGGCTGTCTCCGAGAGACTCCGAAGAGTCCAGATTGAGAACAGAGACGCCATCGAGGTTATCCAGAAGTATGACAGCCCGGATACCCTTTTTTATATTGACCCGCCTTATCCCCATGAATCTCGTGGCGATATTCACGCATACGCTTACGAGATGAGCGAAAAAGACCACGAAAAGCTCGCGGAAGCTCTTCACTCGGTGAAAGGGAAAGCAGCGATCTCCGGTTATCGCTCACCTCTGACAGATCGGTTGTATTCCCACTGGACGCGAATAGATGCACCGGAGGCCATCGTTCATTCGGTCAAAAAGCCGCGGATAGAATCCTTATGGATCAATTACAGCCTGACAGAGTTAGAACCATCTGCGCTCGAAAAGTTAAAGCAAATGGGGGTACAGTTCTATGCCAGGGCCTGAGGCACTTGCAGATAAAACGAGAAGGACGTTACAACAGAATTGGGAAGAAATCCTCCAGATTCCTCCTGCAGACCTTGAAACAACGAGTTTTGTGAAGGATGCGAAGGTGAGAGGGATCATCCACGATCTCTTGAACGCCCGTACCAAGGCCTTCCGATATGCAGCGCTGACCCAGACGCTCGCAAAAGCCGCAGAACACAGTCTAAGCTGTTTTGCCCTTCAAGCAGGCGCCAATCTCGCGGGAGCATTTGACGCACGTTCCCTTTGCCGCCAGGTGGTAGTTCCCTTCGAGCAAAAGCATCTCGGCGGCGCTTTGGGCAACTCTCCAGACCCTTACGTGAGCAAGCCGCTTCGACGTCCGCGAATGAGTCTGGAGCCTGACGTCGTTCGAGAAATCAAACACCCGAAAGAATGGGAAAAACTATACACCCTTCTGGACATCCTTGAACGTCAAAACGATCCTGACTTTACACAGCAGGTTTTGAAGCAAATCTTGTTGGAGATACGAAAACTCAGCGCTCATCAATTTTCCTCCTTACCCGAAAAGGTCACTGCAGAAATGATCAGGGCTATTCTGGCAGAGTACCTTGACCTTTCTACGCTGGGGCTTGGACCACAAGCCGTGGCTTACTCATTGCTGGAAGTCTTTAACAGGAGAACAGGCACTTATCATCAAGTGAGTAGTGCTCCACCTACAAGTGCAGATATATCCGCCGGCCGTGTGGCTGATATAGAGTGCAGGGATGAAAAAGGGCTCTTGCGACTGGCCGTTTACGTGACCAGAAGGCTGGATCTTCAAAAGCTGGAGTACGAACTGGCAAAGTGCAAAGAGAACGAAGTCAGCAATGCTTTGTTCCTGGCCTTTGAAATTGGGATAGACTTGCAAGAGGCATACAAAAAGGCGGCTGAATATAAGGTCAATGCGACGATTGACAGTCTTCTCGATTTTGCTCTGTCTGTTACCGCCTTGCTGAACAATCAGATGAGAAAGGAGTTGATTGAGCAAACTGCAATCGTACTGCGGAACTGGGGCGGCGCAAACGCAATCAGAGAATTCAATGAAGTGGTTACAAGAATATTACAAAAAGAGTAGTGCCATGTTAAGTCAGATTTTTCGTTTCTTGCGTCTCGTCCTCTCAGCCGGGCTACATTATAGAGAGTAGAGCGAACGCTGATTTGGTGCAAAAAATTACCTAACAAAGCAGTAGTATATGTAAATTCAATGAATTTGCAGTAAAATTTCCCCACCCCTCTCTCAGGCAGGTAAACCATGCCCCGAAAATCCTCCTCCTCCCAGCCTTTCAACGATTTTCGCCATCCCGAAGCGAAGCGCCCGAACAACCCGCCCGCCGGCATCGCGCCGACCTACGAATCCCGTGAGCGCCAGACCCGTCAATATGCCTATGCCCCCCATCTGGACCCGCAACTCGTCTGGGCCGGCAATGCCGGGCACACCTCGTTCAAGGTGGACGGCGTCTCAAGCTACATCCATGAGCTTGATGCCGAAGGCAATGTCGGAGATCAGGACCATACATGACGAGAGGAAGAAAATCAAGATGGGCGCTGAACTGAAAGGCATTGTCTATATCGCCGATAGCCGTAACATGTCGGAAATAGCCGACGAAAGTGTGCACCTCATCGTAACCTCGCCACCCTACTGGAACATCAAGGACTACGGGGTGGAAGGGCAAATCGGCTACGGGCAGACACTTCACGAATACTTGCTGGATTTGAGTCGGGTTTGGCGTGAGTGCTGGCGGGTGCTGAAGCCGGGACGGCGGCTCTGCATCAATATCGGCGACCAATTTGCCCGTGCGGTCGTCTATGGTCGCTACAAGGTCATCCCGATCCATGCTGAAATCATTGCCCAGTGTGAAAGCATTGGTTTTGATTACATGGGCGCAATCATTTGGCGGAAGAAGACGACAATGAGGACCACAGGCGGCGCCGTCGTCATGGGCTCGTTCCCGTATCCACCGAATGGCATCGTTGAGTTGGATTACGAGTTCATCCTGCTGTTCAAAAAGCCAGAGCGGGACGGAGAACGAGGGAAAAGGGATGTAGTGCCCCAGGTAGTCAAAGAAGTATCAAAACTGACCCGTGATGAATGGAAAGAGTTTTTCAGCGGTCATTGGGAATTTGCAGGTGAGCGGCAAGCGCTGCACGAAGCCATGTTCCCTGAAGAGTTGCCGCGAAGGCTTATACGCATGTTCTCCTTCGTCGGTGAAACGGTTCTTGACCCGTTTCTCGGTAGCGGGACAACGGTCAAGGTTGCTTTAGAGTTAAGGCGTAGTGCCATAGGCTACGAAATCCAACCCGAATTTGAACCACTCATCCGACAGAAACTTGGTATTTCGGAAAACGCTCTGATTCCGTTGCCATTGACCTTTGTGCGTCGTGAGGAACCTTTAACGCCCCTTGAGCCACCTGCTGGCTATGTGCCACGAGTGAAAGACGCCCAACCGCTTGTTGACCCTAAGCGGTTAAAGTTCGGAGAGGAAGTAACATACAAAGTTGCTGCCATCGTTGACGAGCGAACATTGCAGATGGATAACGGCTTGGTCATCCAGTTGCTCGGCATTTCCGTTCCACCAGAGCGCCGCCAGCAAGCCATCACTTATTTACAACAGTTCGTCTTAGGCAAACGGGTTTTGCTTCGTTTTGATAGACCACCAGAACAAAATGGGGCACCAGTGCCCGCCTATCTTTATCTGACCAACCGCCTGTTTGTCAATCGCAAGATGATTGAGATGGGCTTGGTAAACGCTGACCGAACAGTGTGGCATCGCTACCGAGAGAGGTTTTTGCAAGTGGAGGCGGAGCGCAATGGCTAGGCAAAGGGCTGCGAAAGAGTGGGTGCTCAACATCGCTTTTAACCGATGGCAATTCAACCGTCCCAAATATGTGGGCAAGTTAGCGGAAGCAATCCGAGCGTGTGCTCCAAAATCGCTGGAAGATTGGGAGCGCTATTACCGCGAACTGCTCCCGCAAAAGCATGTGCCGCCAGGTTGGCAAATGTTTGGGAACGACATGGATGAACACTTAGAAGAAATAGGGCGACGACTTTACGCGAAAATCAGCGAGCAATTGAGGGCGGAAGTAGAAGCAATAACTGAGGACGATTGCATCGCTTATGTGCGTGAGGTCGTTATTCGCCGAACCTACGAAGGCTATGTTACCGAAAAACAAACGGTTTACGAGCAACTGGAGCGTGCATTAGGAGTCAAACTGCATTCAGCGCCCGACAAGTGGGATCGCAGATACAATGTGGACTTCTACATCCCAATCGGCAACAAAGCGATCGGTATCCAAATCAAACCTATCACCTACACGCAGACGCCAGAAGTGCATAAATGGCGAGAGTGGATGCGAGAGTCACACGAAAGGTTTGAGCAGGAGCAGGGTGGCAAGGTGTTCATCGTGTTTTCGGTTACCGAGAAAGGTGGCGTGAAGCAAGTTTTTAACAGAGAAGTAATAGGCGAAATCCGCAAGGAGTTAAAGCGCTTGGGGGTAGAGGACGTTTGAAGAGACTCAAAAGAGGGTTAAGAACAAGCGAAGATGCCTTTCGGAGGCCGATCATGGAAGCTCTGGTAGAATTGGGAGGGCGAGCGGAGATGTCCAAGGTGCTGAACCTTATGGAGAGAAAGATGCGGGGCATCTTGAACGATTATGACTATCAGCCTTTACCCTCGGACCCTAATACTATCCGTTGGCGTAACACGGCGCAGTGGTGTCGGAATACGATGGTCCGAGAGGGGCTGTTGAAGAGTGACTCGCCTCGGGGCATCTGGGAGATCTCAGAACGAGGTAACTACTCAGCCATGTCATTGCGAGCCGTTTTCTGGCGAAGCAATCTCCCAATTTATCAGGCCAGATTGACCGCCTGGGGATTGCTTCGTCGCAAAGAACGCTCCTCGCAATGACAAACACAACAGTTTTGAAGCAAGACTGAACAGTTACTGCTGACGAATAAATCGCCGCTATGCGCCCCTCTGATTTTCAATCCTATCGCAGTCAGTTTCGCGCCATCCTGCGCCAGGTGCTGGCGGAGGTGGAACCCGGGCGGCTGGACGAGGCCGCCTTTCCGGCCTATTCGCACCCCAACCCGATGATCAATGCCCTGTTTTGGGAGCGCCTGCGCAAAGTGGTGCAATACCTGGAAGCCGATGCTCCCTATGAATCCGTGCTCGACTTTGGGTGTGGCAGCGGCGTGCTCCTGCCGCTCCTCTCCGGCCTGAGCACCCAGGTGATCGCCGCGGATATAGACCTTCTCCCCCTGGATCGGGTGCGGCGCCACTATCCTCTGCCCCCCAACGTTCAAGTCTATGACCTGAAACAGGTGCCCCTGCACGCGCTGCCAGCTGCCCCTTTCGACCGCATCATCGCCACCGACGTGCTGGAGCATGTGGAGGACCTGGCCTCGGTGATGGCCGATCTCCTCGGCCTGCTCAAACCCGGCGGGCAGATCGTCATCTCCGGGCCGACAGAAAACCTTTTCTATCGCCTCGGGCGCCGGCTGGCCGGGCGCGAATACTCTGGTCACTACCACCAGCGGAGCATCATTGCCATCCGTGAATGGCTGAGCCAGCAGATGCCCATCATCCCCATTGCCCGACTCTACAGACCCATCACCCTGTTTGAAATCTTCGCCATCAGGAAAGAATAAACCCCAACGCCTCGCGCCAGACGGCGGAGCGCGTAGGGGGGCAAACCGTCAACGAATAGGGGAACGAATAAACGAATGGGGGACGGCGGACGGCAGACGGCGGAGTGCGCAACACAGGCGGAGGATGACACCGTGTATCTATTTTTCCTCTTCCACGTACATTGCCATCACGAAGCCGCGGCGGTTGTTAGTGCCTTTTACTTCCAGCCACTGACCGGGTTGACCGATTTTCTGGCGGGCGGTTTCGATGGGTTCCAGTATCCGCAGGCGCGCGCCCGGTTTTTCGATGTTCAGGACTGTGGCAGCGTAGGAGGGGGCTTCGCGCAGGCGTAAACCGGCGGAGGCGATGGATTTGACGCGTACGAAGTGCTTTTCTTCCTCCACAGGTTGGTCAGGGCCGGGGCTGACAGGAGGCGCTTCCGGGGCAGGCGGGGGCGCAGGCGTCGAGGGGGCAGGCGGCGCCAGGTCCGGCGGCGGAGCCGGGGTCGGTTCGGAAGGCGCAGGCGAAAGCCCTTCGCCGATCCATTCTACAAACCAGGCGGCTACGTAGCCTTCCATGTTACGCGCGTTCCGTACCCTTATCCATTCTCCTTCTTTGCCTGCCTTCTCCTGGGCTGTGGATGAGGGTTCGAGCACTTCCAGTAAGCTCCCGCTCGGCTCGATGGACAGGGTGTTCGAGTCGAAGCCGGGCGCAGCGCGCAGACGTAGCCCGGCCAGCGCCTGGGAGCTGACGCGCACGTAGCTATGACCGCTTTGCGGCACGAGTTGCGGCTGAGGCTCATAGAAGACGACCGCGCTGATCGCCCGCTGGAGCGGCTTCCCACGACCATAACGAGCCAACAGGGTCACCTCGGTAGAATCAGGAGGATATGGCCAGGGATCGAGGATCAGGTAGTCATCTCCCCTGCGCTCGTATATCACCACCCAGTGGGTCTGCAACCCGGGCGCCGGCGAAAAATCCACCTCTGCCAGCACGACCTGATCAGACTGCAGGGCGCGATCGATGAGGGGGATTGGGGCATTGCTATCGCGGCAAAGGATGATGTCCTTCCAGCGCACCAGCGGTTGCAACAGGTTCAGCGCGCTCCAGACCACGGCGGCATCGTAAAATCCGTTGACCTGCCGTAGCTTGCGGTTTAGCGAGGAGGGCGTCTCCTCCTGACCGTAGCCGCGGAGGAGCATCGCCAGAGAGGTCACGGCGCAACCTGCAGTCCCGATGGAGAGGTTGCTGAAACCGAGTTTTTCGTCTTTCCAGCGCGGGTCTTGCTGAGAGTATCGAACGGGGGTGAATTTCATAGGCGCTCCAAAAGAAGAGGGGTAAGGAAGCAGATGAAAATTCTTCCTTTCAGGTAGTATATCTTCCTTCAGGAATTTTTGAAAGCAAAAGTCCGGTCCCTTCGATAGTTTGAAACAGGACCCAGGCGCACAGATTTCATAGATCAGCGCAGTTTTTCGCGATATACGCCGCGCTTTTCTTCGGGGAGCAAGGTAGCCAGGGTTAGCATGATGTGTTCGGTGGCGCGTTCCACGGCCTGGGTCATGCGCTCGCCCTTTGATTCCAGGTGAAAGGGTTTGCCCACCCGCAGGCACAGAGGAACGCGGCGAAAGCGTCGCAGATGGCCGTAGACGTGCTCATTTTCGCTGCCGATGAAGACGACCGGCACCACCGGGACGCCGCTTTTGAGCGCCAGGAAGGCAGCGCCGCCGCTTCCCGGCTCCAGTCCATCGCTCAACGTGTAGCGTCCTTCGGGCGCAATCGCTACCACCCGTCCCAGGCGCAGGCTCTCCAGCGCAGCATGGAGGGCGCGCCGATCCGGCTGGCCGCGGCGCACCCAGATCACCCCAAAGAGATGGATCAGTTTGCCCAACAGACCCAGCTCCTCATAAAGCTCAATTTTTGCCAGGGCATCGGGGATGTGGGGAAAAAAGGCCATGCCCAAAACGGCATCGGCGTCGCCGAGGTGGTTGGTGACGATCAGATAGGGTCCGCGCCGGGGGAAGTTTTCCAATCCTTCCACCTGTACCCTTGCAGCCACTTTCAGCACCCCTCGCGCCAGGCGACAGGCGACCCAGCGTACCAGGCGGCGCCAGAGTGTCAGGCGCGGCAGATGGGTTAGCTCGTAGCGTTGAATTTCACTGATCGGCTTGGGAGGCAGGAGGGATGGCCTGTCCGGCATAGTATCCGTGGTATTCCTGCGGCAGCAGGCCCGCGATATGGCGCATCACCAGGTCGGCATTTTGCTGACGAGCGGCGCGGCGCGCTTCTCCCTTGCCTTCCAGCGGTGGCAGGATCAGCGGCCGGCCAATGCGAAGCTCCAGGCGCGGGCGTTCCCCGCGGCGCATTCGCTGCCAGAGATCGGGGGTGGTGCCCACCACTCCGACCGGGATCACCGGCGCGCCGCTTTTTTCGACCACACAGGCAATGCCAGGACGCGCCCGCTGCATGGCTACCTGATGCGAACGCTGGCCCTCGGGGGCGATCATCACCCGTCGCCCTTGACGCAAGAGATCGATCATCCGCTCCAGTAGCTCATGATCGTATCCGTTGCGATGCACCGGGATCGTTCCATAGAGCCGCAGTAACTGCCCCTGCCCAGGGCGCCGAAAAACCACCTCCGCGCCGATGGTTTCCAGGATGTGCGGCCAGAAGGCGAGGATGAACGGGGGATCGTAAATCGAGATATGGTTCGCCGCTACAATGTATGCACCTTGCGATGGCACATGCTCTGTGCCCTGGATGTGCACATCTGCCAGGAGATGGAAGATGGGACGGGCGATGACCTTCAGAAGGGGACGCGTGAAGCGGGTGTAGAGCGGGGGACGATAAGGCTCTTTCAGCGACATAGTTCTCGCACCCGTTCAAACACTTCTTCTGCCGTCAGTCCATCGGAATCAATGTGAATGGCATCCGGTGCGGCCTGTAGAGGCGCTACCTGACGGGTGGAATCTATCTGATCCCGCTCGCGCACATTTTGCAGGATGGCGCCATAATCGGCTGCTTCTCCACGGGCCTGTAACTCCGCAAAGCGGCGACGGGCGCGTTCTTCGGGGGAGGCGTCGAGGTAAATTTTCAGATCGGCCTCCGGGAGTACCACGGTGCCAATATCCCGTCCGACCATCACCACGCGGCCGCGCAGGCCGATGCGCCGTTGCTGCGCCGTCAGCGCCCGACGGACACCGGGATAGGCGGAGACGATGGAAACCGCCGCTTCTACTTGCGGGTTGCGGATCTCCCAGGTGATGTCCTGATGATCCATGCGTACATCGTAAAAGCGGCCATCGTTTTGCGAGGGGGGCAGGATATCTATCTGCACTTCCTCCGCCAGCGCCGTGAGGCGCGCTTCATCGTGTATGTCAATGCCGCGCTGCAGCGCGGCCCAGGTCACTGCACGATACATCACGCCGGTATCCACGAAGAGATACCCCAGATAGTCTGCTAAACGTCGCCCCAGCGTGGTTTTTCCGGAGGCCGCGGGGCCATCAATGGCGATCATTTTTGGAGGCATGGCTTTCTATCGAGTCAAGGATTTGTAGTCAAAGAGATCGTTGCGCACCCAGAGGATGAGCGTTTCTTGCTCGGAGGGCAGGCGGCGGAAAAGCAGCCACTGCCAGAGGTGGATCGGTTGGCGTTCCCTGGCCGGGCGGGTGAGGAAGATGAAATCCTGACCGCGGTATGGAACTGCCAGCGACTCAGGGAGGATGGGGGGCGTGATGACGAGCACTTCGCTGCCATCGAGCTGGACGATTTGCGAGTGTTTCAAGGGATGGTGACGCAAAGCCCATTGCAGGGAGGGAGGAGGCTCTTGCCAGCCGGCGAGGAGCACTGTTTGCGCCTGCCGATGACCGCTGGACCAGAGGGAAAGCTCCTGGATGGTTTGTTCCAAAAGCCGCAATTGCGGCGCGGCCTGGGGTGCAGGCCATAGCTCCAGGCGATCCTGAAGGCGCAGTCCAGTCACGCTGACCAGGTTCCCCAGCATGAAGAGGCCCCATAGCAGCAGCAAGCTCAGGCCCAGGGCATCCATCGCCTGTTTCTTTCCCCATTCTATTGCGAGTAAAATCAACGCCGTCAACAGGAACAGAGAGGCGCCGGCGATGGCCAGAAGGCGCAGCGGCAGGAAGGGCCTGCCATAGAACAGAAGCGATTGGGCGTTGATGGGTTGAGAGGGGTCCTGGAGGTAGCCTGTCAGGTTGATGGAGATGAAGCTCAGGAGCAGGAAACTGACCAGCAGGCCAACACCCAGCGAACCATCCAGGGCAATGTGGGACAGAAAGTCATCCAGTGCGCGGGAGGCCAGGAAGAGGAGCACAGTCAGAAACCAGACCCAGGAAGAGGGGGCGGCCGGCGCGAGAAGGGGCAGGAAGAAGGTCACGCCGAGCAGGATATACCAGCGCCTCTCCAGAGGGCGAAGGAGGAGAAATCCCAGTGTCAAAAGCAGGGGGAGGGCCTCGTAACCTGTCAGCGCGAGCAGCCGGTCGCCGAGCGACATTTGCGGCTCTCCCCAGAAACGAACCAGCTCCAGCGGCGCGTTCCAGACGGCGCCCAGGCCGGCCGGAGCGAAGGAGAAGAGCGTCCCGCCGAAGAGGAGCGTCGCCAGGAAGGCCGGCGCCCCTTGCTGCCATCCTTCCGCAGGCAGGGAGAATGGCCAGGATGTCGTGCGCAGGAAACGGAGCAGGATCAGGATGAGGATTCCCAGGAGCACCCCTTCCCAGAACGGCAAGCCCGCCAGAAAGGCCAGCGCGGCGAAGAGGGCAGCGCGGGGATACTGCCCCTGTTCCAGGGAAACGGCCATCATTCCGAGCGCGAACAGGAGCGGCATCCAGGCATTGGCCTGACGGGAGAACGCGACCATGCCCGGATCCAGAGCCAGAAACAGCGCGAACAACAATGCCACGCGCTCCCCGAGTCGTCGGCGCAGCGCCCAGGGCAGAAGGATCAGCAGGCTACCGCTCAAAGCGGGCCAGAAGCGCGCCAGCGCGTCGAAGGGGCCGAAGAGGAAAAACAGGATGGCCGTCGGGTATATGTAGAGGAGTTGCGAATCCAGTTTTCCCGCTCTCCCTTCGGCAAGTTCCCAGGCCTGCAGGGCCAGACGCGCTTCGGCATCGTTGAGCGGCAGATGCCCCAGGCGATAGAGGCGTATCCCCAGAGCCAGGAGGAAGATCAGCAGCAGCCAGGAGCGGCGCGAAATAGAGGGCATGAGAGGCTCCATCAGGGGCAGGTGAAATCCAGGTAGATTTTATCCCAGGCCTGATGATTGGGTTCGTGGATCACCAGTTGCATCCAGCGCGGATTGGCGCTGGGGGTGGGTTGGTTGATCCAGCGGCGCGAGATGGTTTTGACGCCGGCGGCGTCGAAGGTCAGGGTGAGCCGACCGCTTTCGTTGTCATCGCTTTGGAACCATTGATACGTGACCGTCACCGGGCCATTGACCGTGATCTCGGCATACACCGTATTGACCACGTTGGCCGGGCAGCGCGAGGTGTCTCTTTCTACCCGGAAGCGGATCGAAGTCACGGCGTAGGCGGGCTTGTTTGCATCGCTCACTACGATCTCCACCCAAAACGGGATGCGCTGTGGCCCGACGCCGAATTGAATGCCGTTCGGGGCTTCCAGGATCCATCGCCCTTTATAGGTACCGGGAGAAGTCGGCGCCTGCAGCAGGATGGCCAGGTCGAGCGTGCCCTGGGGTGGGACGACGGCGGGGAGGTGGTAAACGTAAGCGCCACCCAGCAGGTCGCCATCCACGAAGCGCACCCTGTAGGAGGTATCCCAGGTGCAGCTTCCGGTGTTGCGGATATACCAGTGCTTGATAAACGTGGCGCCGCTTTTGAGCGGCCCGGAGGGGGTGAAAAGGGCCTGATCAATGGGGTCTTCCCCGATCAACTCTGCCTGCAGACATCCCAGCCACGGGCCGGCGGCGGTGGCGGTCGCAGGGACGGAAGAAGGCGTCAGCGAGGGTGAAAGCGTGGATGGGGGTTGTGGAGAAGGGGAAGGAGGGAGCGTGGCGGAGGGCAAGAGGCGCGCTGCTTCCACCGTCTGCGCGACGAACGTGGCAATAGCAGCCTGTTGTACCTGGGAAGAGATGCAACCACTCAACCCTGCCAGCAGCGCCAACGCTCCAATCCATGCGATGCGTTTCCAGAACGATCTCATACTTTTCCTGACTTTCTACGGGTGAAATGTGCCCGTGGTCTCCATTTTACCATCAGTGCTCTCCATGCCTGGCATGGGAAGGAGGCGTCGCGCACCGTTTGCGGGAAATGCGCAAGGCTCCTGGTTCATGGATGGCCTCCCGCCTGA
>JAGHYK010000069.1 GCA_017743695.1 Chloroflexota bacterium | reverse complement strand
CAGACGATGGACGGCGGACGGCAGACCCCGTAGGACAGGCTTTCCAGCCTGTCAGAAGACCGCCATTGAACGAGGAGCGAGGAAAAAACTTTGTGCCTTTGTGCCCCGGTGGTTTATTCTTTTCTCACCACGAAGGCACCAAGGATCCACTACCTGACAGCGGGTAAGTTGCCTTTGTTGTTATAATTGCGCTCATGAGCCATTCTCTGCCACTTGTCATCGGTATTGCCGGCGGTTCCGGTTCAGGCAAGACGACCGTCGCGCAGCAGATTTTGCTGCGCGTGGGAGAAGAACACATCGCTTACCTGCAGCATGATGCG
This sequence comes from Chloroflexota bacterium, assembly GCA_017743695.1. Lineage (GTDB taxonomy): Bacteria > Chloroflexota > Anaerolineae > Anaerolineales > Villigracilaceae > 630D-37. Next base: position 11,914 of record JAGHYK010000069.1, on the reverse strand, counting down.
TATTACAGGGATTTAAGCCATCTCACGCCATCCCAACGCGCCGAAGTAAATTTCGATCATCCAGACGCGCTCGAAACTGAGTTGTTGATCCAGCATATCCAGATGCTCAAAAGAGGGCAAGCCGTTCAGGTGCCCATCTATGATTTCGCCACCCACACCCGTCGGCCCGAGACGATCACCGTCGAACCACGCCCGTTGATCCTGGTGGAGGGAATTCTGGTCTTCGTCGAGAAAGCGCTCCGAGACCTGTTTGACTTGAAGATTTTTGTGGATACAGATGCAGACCTTCGCTTCATTCGCCGCCTGGAGCGAGATTTGCGCGAGCGTGGGCGCACGATGGAATCCGTGATCCACCAGTACCTTTCGACCGTGCGCCCGATGCACCTGGAATTTGTGGAACCATCCAAACGCTATGCGGATGTGATCATCCCGGAGGGGGGATACAACATGCCGGCCCTGGATATGGTTGTAGCCCGGCTGGAGGCGATGCTCCGCCGATGAAAAAGAACTGGAAGCAATGGGGAATCAGGGCGGCCGCTTTCCTGATCGTGATCGGGATTAGCTATTTCGTCTACCGCATACGCGATCAGGTGCAAGCCTACGCAGCCTATGGCTACCCTGGCATTTTTCTGATTGCGCTTCTGGCAAACGCCACGGTGCTGTTACCGGCGCCAGGACTGGCGGTGGTTTTCAGCATGGGAAGCATCTTTCAACCCTGGGCAGTTGCACTGGCCGCAGCCAGCGGCGGCGCGCTGGGGGAACTTTCGGGCTATCTTGCCGGCTATAGCGGGCAGGTGCTCATCGAAGATACTGAACTCTACCGGCGCATTTACCCCTGGGTGGCGCGCTATGGCGGATGGGCCATCCTGCTCCTGGCGGCCATTCCCAACCCATTCTTCGACCTCGTCGGCCTGGCAGCAGGAATTTTGCGCATCCCGCTCTGGCGATTTTTGCTTTTTTGCTGGGCCGGACAGTTGATCAAAATGACCCTTTTCGCCTACGCCGGTGCGCTCTCGCTACCGTGGATTTTCGGGAAATAGAGGGGGAGAGACCGTAGACGGCAGACCGACGTCATCCTTTTCATGTTGAAACCATGCAGAGCCCCGCGGCCTCCCAGGACAAAGCACTTCCCCCCTCCCCATCAGAGCTTCTGGGATCAGCCCTCTACCATCACCTCTAACAGGCGATCCTTTCCTGCGTGATCCGTATGCAGGTGAATGCGGGCGGATTCAAAGAGATCATAGGCCAGGGAAAGCACGGCTGGGCCCTGAGAGGCTTCAATCTCCAACAGCAACATTCCGCCCGGCGCAAGCCAGGCCGGCGCCAGCCTGAGCAGTCGTCGTATCAGGCTCAACCCATCCTCGCCCCCATCGAGCGCCAGGCGCGGCTCGTAACGCGCCACTTTTAGCTCGGGCAGGAGAGAGCCGGGAATGTAGGGCAAATTGGCGCAGATCAGATCAAAGCGACGATGGGCAAACCCCGGTGGGGGGAGAGGCAACAGGTCGCACTGAAGCAGATGGACGCGCTCATGGACTCCATGACGGATCGCATTGCGCCGCGCCACCCGCAACGCAGGCAACGAGATGTCGGTGGCGACGACCTGCAAATCCCGGATCTCAGCTGCCAGGGAAACGGCAATGCAGCCGGAGCCGGTGCCAACATCAGCTGCCCAGCGCCGGAACGGAAACTGGCGTAACCAGCATAAAGCGTGCTCCACCAGCAGCTCGGTCTCTGGACGCGGGATCAGCACCTGCGGCGTGACTTCAAAACGGCGAGCGTAGAATTCCCAGAACCCCAGAATATAGGGCAATGGCTCCCCATCTGCCAGGCGTTGCACCGCCGCGTTCAATCGTTCCTGCGCTTCGGGGGGGATTTCGGCTTCCGGATGAGCGACAACCCAGGTGCGGGGCTTATCCAGGATATGAGCGAGTAAGACCTGAGCATCGAGAACCGCCGTTTCACTGACGGCGCTCAGCCGGCTGATAATTGCCTCAAGCTGCTCCCCAATGGTGGTCAACGCTCAATCTTCCTCGTCTTCCGCCGAGGCGTACGCGACGCCGCTGCCCAGCCGTTCTGCCTGCTCGCGCGTGGCGAGTTCCTCAATGAAGGGATCGATCTCTCCATCCAGCACGGCTGGAAGGTTGTAGATCGAAAGCCCAATGCGATGATCGGTGACGCGGTTCTGAGGGAAGTTATACGTGCGGATTTTTTCGGAGCGTTCCCCTGTTCCCACCTGGGCGCGACGCGCCTCATCTACTTCAGCCCGGCGCTTCTGTTCTTCCATTTCGTAAAGACGCGCCCGCAGGATCGAAAGGGCGCGCATTTTGTTCTGCACCTGCGAACGCTCATCCTCACAGGTCACCACGATCCCGGTCGGCTTATGGATCAGGCGCACGGCCGTGGCGTTCTTCTGCACATTTTGCCCCCCCGCACTGGAGGCGCGATAGACCTCGAATTCAATGTCCGATTCGGGGATGTCAATATCTACCTCTTCGACTTCCGCGAGCACAGCGACGGTAGCGGTCGAGGTATGAATGCGGCCGGAGGCTTCGGTGATCGGCACGCGCTGCACGCGATGCACCCCTGATTCATACTTGAGGCGCGAATAGGCCCCTTTGCCTTTGATCAGGAAGATCACCTCTTTGTAGCCCCCGATCCCGATGCGGTTTTCTGAAAGCAGTTCCACTTTCCATCCCTGCCGTTCAGCATAACGGGTATACATGCGGAACAGGTCAGCGGCGAACAGGGCGGCCTCTTCCCCACCGGCCCCGGCGCGGATTTCCATGATCACGTTTTTCTCATCGCGCGGGTCCTTCGGGAGCAACATGCGCTTGAGTTCTTCTTCCACTGCTTCCAGTTGCGGCTCCAGCGTCTCGATTTCGCTCTTCGCCAGGGCGCGCAGTTCCTCATCTTCGGCTTCCAGCAGCGCCCGCGCCTCCTCCAGGTGACGCAGGAGCTGGCGATAAGACTGCGCCTTCTCGACGATGGGCTCCAGCTCACTGCGCTCCTTGTTCAGTTGCGCTGCGCGTTGATAGTCCCCTCCCACTTCCAGAAGCTGCTGGTTCAGTTCTTCATACCGTTGTTCGATGAGAGCCAGTTTCTCCAGCATAGGCGCTTCAAAAGCTCACAATCATCGAGAGAATCCAGGAAGCAATCACCATCAGGGCGATCACGGTAAACACAATTTGAGCGACCGGGATGTTCTTTTCCTTGCTCTTGAGACTTTTCTTCGCTTGAGCTTTACGTGCCATGTTTTACCTCCACGTGTTCAGGCGCCCGCCTGGCGCAGGGCGCGCTCCAGTTCCTCGATCAAAACCGGCTTGGTGATGTAGGCATTGGCTCCCAGGGACAGGGCGTGATCAATCATCGGATCGGCGGTCTCACTGGAGAGCATAATCACCGGCAGAGAGCGCCATTGCGGACGCGAACGGACAAACTCCAGCAGGTCCAATCCGCTGACTTCTGGCATGTTAATATCCAGGATCAGCACCTCTGGCAGCGTTTTTTCCTGCATCAATGCCTTACCGGCCTGACGAGCGTTCAAAAAGTGCCGGCTCTGATAGCCGAGCAATTTTAGCATTAAACTGATGGCCTTCGCCATCTCTTCATCATCATCCACAATCCACGCAATTTGCATGTTTCACTCCTCGATCACCAGACGTGTGCCTTTGCGGTCTGTATTATAGATCAACTCCCGCGTCAGCGGCACATGAGGCCAGCTCCAGCGATAGAGCCAGCGGGCGGCCTGCGGACTCAGGTTAATGCATCCATGGCTGCGCGGGCGGCCAAAATCGTTATGCCAGTAAGTACCATGGAGCGAAACGCCGTTCTCTGTAAAATACATCACCCAGGGCACGCCGGGTAGATCGTAGCCGGTCGCTCGATTGCCTCCCTGCATGTGATGGGATGGACGCTTGTAGTACAAGGCGAAGGCGCCACGGGGCGTCTCCCAGTTTCCCCAGCGGCTGCGCAATCCACTGGCGATCCGGGCCGCGAAGACAGGTTGCTGCCCCTCCCAGGCAATGAGGAGCTGTTGAGAAAGGGAAACCTGAATCCACTTTTCTGCTTCAGGCACTTCGGGAGAAAGGGGGGCCACATCGGCCGCGCTCAGAATGCGCAGGTGTTCGGCTGGCGCATAATACGGGGTTTTCTCTGTGTCGTCCGCAATGCGATACCAGACACGACCATCTATCCCCTGTACCGCTTCGCGCACCCAGTGAACAGTGGCATAGTACAGGCGATAGCGGATCGGCGCTGCGCTGGAGGCCTCGGCATGGGCATCCGTGTACGGTACGGTGACCTCGGCCGGAAGCCCGTTGCGAGGCAAATCGAGCTGGGGCGCGTTCAGGCGCAACCAGACAGGCTGGACAGCCCCCGAATACACGTATCCGCCGCCTTCCACCTGATACCAGACACGATTATAGGCCTGATCGTCCTCCTCGCTGATCGTTGCCCCCTGTAGTCGAATCACCTGATCGCGCCAGAGCAGGCGGAGCGCTGCCGCACGGGGATGCGGCGCTTCCCGTATCCAGAGATAGATTTCGGTCACGCGGCCGAGAAAAGGCGGTTCCTCTTCTGCTTCCACGCCCAGGGCTTTCCAGGGCAGTAAAAAGCTCCCCACACTCAGGCTGAAAAGTCGCAGGAAATCACGACGCGAAATGTGCATCAGTCATGCACTCGAACAACCGTCCCCACCGAAGCCCAGTTGAAAAGCCAGGCCGCATCCGAAACGCGCAAATTCACGCACCCGTGGCTCATCGGGACGCCGAAATTGTTGTGCCAGTACGTGCCGTGCAGACCGTAGCCCTTATAGAAGTACATCACATAAGGCACGCTGGGAAGATAATAATCTGGCCCGCTCATATCCGCATAGCGCAGTTTTACATAGATTTTGAAAGTTCCCTTCACCGTTGGATACTGCCAGGTCCCGGTGGAAACCACGAAGGAATTCACCAGAGTATCCCCCTCATAGGCGTAAAGGCGTTGTTCGGAAAGATCCACATCTATCCAGCGTTCCCCTGCGCCGGCGCTGGTCAGCGGAGGGGGAAGGAAGGCCGGCGTTGGCGTATCCGGCACAATCGAGACCCAGATCAGGCCGGGCGTCGGGGTGACCGGGACAAACGGCGTCGGGGTGGGCAGGTCAGCGATTGCTTCGGGCGTGGGCGTAGCTTCAAGGGGCACTTCAGACGTGGGCGTAGCGGAGGGGAGGGGTGAAGGAATCGGCGAGGCAAGCGCAAGCGTGGCAGCGGGAGTTACAAACTGGAGGGAGACCGCAAAGCTTGGGGAAAGAGGGCGCGGTTGAAAGGGGGTGGGGCTGGGCGTGGCAAACCCCAGCGGCGCAGCCATCTGCCCCTCCCGATCTGCGCCTCCAGAACGAGCCGGCCATAGCGCCCAGGCCGAAAGCAGGCAAAGGCACACGCCGATCAGCATGACAAACAGGGCAGGCAGAGAGCGACCAGGCCGGCGGGATGTGGATGGGGAGGGAGGCGAAACACCTTTAACCATAAGAAACCTGCAACCATTCAACGGTACAACTCAGTCGCTCTGGCGCTGACGCGCCCATGCTTCCAGCAACTTCTGCGGCTGATGGGCAAAAGCCTCACGCGGTAGCTCCCCTTGCACCATGCGCGAGAGCAAATCGTTCAGCAGGCGATTGGTCGGCACAGGAACATGATATTGTTCCCCAAAACGCACGACGGCACCGTTCAGAAAATGGACTTCCGACTGTCGCCGCCCGGCATAAAGATCAATGTGCAGGGAGGGCATCTTCTGCCCGCGGCCTTTGGCCAGCAACGGGCGCGCCAGCGGGCGCAACCAGGAGGGCGCCTGGGCCAGGAAAGCCAGCAGGCGTACCGGCGTGCCGGGCAGGTCCACCACCTGCAAATGCTGCGCCCGCAGAACCGCCAGCGCTTCCCGGAGTTGTTCCATTTCCAGGGCATACAGCCCAGGGTGAGCAAAGATCGCCCCTGGCGTCATATCCAGGATCGCGGAGCTGGCATTGGCGAGCAGATTGGTCAATAGCTTGGACCATTTCATGGCCTTCCCATCGGCATACAATCGAGGGCGCAACCCGGCCTGGGCAAACACCTGCTGCCAGCGAACAGCCTCCGGATGGGAGGCCGCCCACCCCATGCCGCGCCATTTCTCCAGGCGGACAATGCCGGCTTCGGTGCGCGAGACGGCGCTGGTCACCGTTCCCTCGATCACTTTCGCCTCCCCCAGCGCCTGCCTCAGGATGGTTTCGTTCTCCACCCCGTTCGAGAGGCAGAGCAAAGGGGGAAACTGCTCCGCCCAGGGGCGCATCGCCTCGGCTGCGGACGGGGTATCAAACGACTTGAGCGCGAAGATCGCCAGGTCGAAAGGGCCGTGCGCCAGGGCCTGCTCCAGGTCGCTTTCTGCCTGGAACGCAGAAGGCGCCACCTGCCGCACCCCGTAACCGGCCAGGCTCAAATCGAGGGACAGGCCGCGCGCCCGTAACTTCGCCACCGCTTCCGGCCGCTCCAGAAAGGTCACCGAGTGTCCTTGCAGGCTCAGCGAGCCGCCAATGTAACTACCAATCGCTCCCGCACCGAAGAAAAGGAATCTCATTTCACTCCCTGTTTTCCAGACGTTTCAGCTCCCAGCGCTTCTTGACAGGATCGTACTCCACTTCGGCAAAACCAAGATTAGAAAAGTAAAAACGAGGGCCTCTGATCGTCTGCAACGGAATCCCCAGCATGGCATACATGGCCATATTCAGCGCGCCGCCGTGGGAGACCACGAGATAGCGACCAGGGCCGCGATCCATCAGGCGCTGGAGGGCATTGCCCACGCGCAGGAAAAGCTGCCAGCGGCTCTCACCGCTTTCGCCATAATGTACATAGGGCGTCATCTCGCTCTCCGAAAAGCGCTCGCCCACCGCTTCGCTGGTCAGGCCGGCGAAAATCCCGTTGTGAAGCTCGCGCCAATCCGGGTCAAATTCGATGGCTACCCCTAAGGCTTCGGCGAATATTTCTGCTGTCTGGCGGGCGCGCATGAGCGGGCTGGAAATGCACAGGTCAAACCTCCTTTCTTCCCTCGCCCACTCCTGCGCCAGCAAACGCGCCTGCTCCAGCCCGCGCTCGGAGAGGGGAAAATCGGCCCATCCCTGAAAAATTTTTGCGGCATTTCCTGTGGATTCTGCATGACGGATAAAGAAAAAATGATACATCCCGCTCATTCGGTGTCCTTACGCAACAGGTATACCGGGCGACGCTTGACTTCCTGGAAAATATAGCCGACATAAAGCCCAATGAAACTCAAGAGCACCATCAACATTCCGCCCACGATCAGAATGACAAACATCAGCGAGGACCAGCCCGGCGCCAGGCGTGAGGTATTGCCGCTGATCCAGAAGCTAAGCACATAGATCATCTCCAGCAAGGCCAGGAAGAGCAACACGATCCCCAGACTCAGCCCCAGGTAGAGCGGCGCCAGGGAGAAAGAGAAGATAGCGTCCAGCGCCAGGCGTAGCATCTTCCGCAGCGAGTATTTCGAGCGCCCCGCCAGTCGCTCCTGTGGGCGATAGGGCAGGATGACCGTTCGATAGCCGATCCAGGCCACCATTCCCCGCAAAAAGCGATGATATTCAGGCATGGACTTCAACGCCTCGACCGCCTGACGCGAAAGGGCGCGAAAATCAGCCGCTCCGGGCAGGATCGGCGTACCGCTGAGCACGTTGATCAGGCGATAGAACAGCGCAGACGACCATCTCTTGAAACTCAGCGGCTGCTCGACATCCACGCGTTGCGTCTGCACAATGTCATATCCCTGGCGGATGAGCGCAATCATTTCCGGGATCAGTTCCGGCGGATGTTGCCCATCGGCATCCAGGCTGATCACGATCTCCCCTTCAGCATGATCCAGCCCGGCGGTGAGTGCGGCCTGGTGTCCAAAGTTACGGCTCAGGGTCAGGATGCGAATGCGAGGGTCTTCCTGCGCCAGCCTGCGCAGGATATGCGGCGTCTCATCCTGAGAACCATCGTCCACATAGTAGATCAGGAAACGTTCGGGGAGCGGATCAATCACCGCGCGCAGCCGGGCGTGGGTTTGCTCCAGCACTTCTGCTTCGTTATAGACAGGAAGGACGAGGGAAACGAGAACGCGGTCAACGCTCACGATAACGTCACCTGATGGCGCTCCTGGAGAATGCGACGCAATCGCTCGATCTCGGACCTGGTGCGCTCCGCGCCCCACCCTGCGGCTCTGGCCGCCACCGAAGCGATCTCCTCCACGGCCGCCTGGCTCAGGCGTCCGAGCTTGGCCAGCGAGGTGCGGCGCAGAAGCAAATCGTCCAGGTGCACCACCTTTTCGTGCTGCACCAGGAACGCGAGTTCGCGCTGGGTGTAATCAGGGAGGCTGCGCAGGGGGGTATCCGCCTCATGGCTGAGGAAGATCACCACGTCTTCGGCGCGCATCCCATAGCGCTCACAGAGCATCTCCAGATGTGCCAGGGGCAGACCGCTCCAGGCGGTCATACGCTTCAGGCATTGCTGGCGCTCCTCCGACGTTTTGGGATAGCCGCGGCCTCCGCCTACTGGCAGCGTGCGGGTGTCTTTCCGGCGCGGGCGCTGCAGAAAGCTCAACGCCCTGTCGGTCACCTGCTCCGAAAAAGCACGATAGGAAGTCCACTTGCCGCCAACCAGGGAATAGATCGGGAAGCTCAGGCCACTCCATTCCTCCGGTACAACCTGGATATGGTGATCGCGGGTGATCTGACCGGGGTTATGGGCACGGGTGAAGGCCAGCGGACGAACTCCGCTAAAGCGAAAAACGATATGCTCCCGTCCTACCCGGATGCCAGGGAAGACCCGGCCAATCATGTGCAAAAAGTATTCGACTTCCTCCTCTGTGCACCGCGCCTGGTCCGGGTCTTCAATGGGAATATCGGAGGTGCCGACCAGCACCTTATCGAAAAGCGGGAAGATGAGGACAATGCGCCCGTCGTCATTTTCAAAGAAGAATTCGTAATCACCGATGGCCTGGCGCAGTTGCGGGTGATCCAGGACGAGATGAGAACCTTTCGTCCCGCCGATGAAGTGCGTCCTCAGGCCCAGGCTACCATTGGTGCGGTCAATCCAGGCGCCACTGGCGTTGATCAGCAGCCGTGGGCGCACTTCGTATTCCTGACCTGTGAGTTCATCGCGCAGGAAGACGCTTTTCCCCTTTCCCCCGATCAGGCTGACATAGTTCAGGGCGCGTGCGTGATTCCCCTCCGCTTCAGCATCCAGCAACAGCTCGATGGCATAACGTTCCGGGCTGAGGATGGCGCCATCGTAATAGGTGGCTGTATAGAGAATGTTGGGGTTCAGGTGTGGCCAGCGCTGCAGGGATTGGCGGCGATTATAGAAGCGATGGGAGGGAACCTGGCGCGTTTTACCGGTATAGCTATCATAGAGCATCAGCCCGAGCTTGATCACCAGGGCGCCGCGCTCGGCCGGGCGTTCGAGCAGGCCAAGAAACTTCAGCGGTGCGTTGAGCAATCCGGAGAAGCGCTTGAAGATGGGGATCGCAGTGGGCAAGGGTTTGACCAGATGGGGCGCGTTCTGCAGCATACGGTTGCGCTCCTGCACCGCCTCGCGCACCAGACGGAACTCGCCGTTTTCCAGATAGCGAATTCCGCCATGCGCCATGTGGGAGGAAGCGGCAGAAGCGCCAGAGCAGAAATCGCCGCGCTCGATCAGCAACGTGTTGACCCCCTGGAGCGCCAGATCGCGAAACGTGCCAATGCCGTTGATGCCGCCGCCCACGATCAGCACGTCAACTTGCGGATTGGAGGAAAGGGAGGTGAGAATCTGTTCGCGAAGCATAAAATTGCCAGAATATGGTATCGAAAGAGCCCGGCGCGTAACTATTCAGCCCCGCCTCAAAACCGTTTGGGATGTCATTGCGAGGAGCGTTCTTTGCGACGAAGGAATCCCCAGGCACTCAAGCTGGCCTGATAAACGGGAGATTGCTTCGCCAAAAAACGGCTCGCAATGACATGGCTGAGTAGTGACCCCGGCGCTCGGATCGGCTTGCGTGTGGCCGGCGATGGATTTCTGTTTCAATTTTATCACTCCCTTCGCGTTTCATGGGACGGTCCTGGGAAGCGCATTCGCCCCTTTCAGGGAAGCGAGGTCGCCGTTCCCCAGCAAGCACCCGTTGACGGTGGGCATGAGAACGGGTATGATATAAATGCCCCAGGTCAACCGGGCGATCGCGGTCTCGCTGCGCGAGATCGAGGAAAGTCCGCACTCCGCAGAGCACGGCGCCGGGGAAACCCGGGGCGGGAAGTGAGTCTTCACGACCTGCCGGAAAAGGGCCACAGAAAACAGACCGCCCGCAAGGGCAAGGGTGAAAAGGTGGTGTAAGAGACCACCGGCGTCTGCAGTAATGCAGGCGGCCAGGTAACCCCCGCCGGGAGCAAGGCCAAGAAGGGACGAAGCTGCCATCTGGCAGCGGGAGGTGGCTCGCCTCCCTATGTGCCTCCCCTTCCAGGGGTGCGCCAGTCCCGGGTGGGCCGCGTAGATAGATGATCGCCCAGGCGGAATCCCTCCGCCGGACAGAATGCGGCTTACAGGTTGATCTGGGGCGCTGACTGTTTGACTGCGTTTGATCGGGAAACTCATCCTGCTGCAGCCCACAAATCCACCTTCTGCGCTCGTCCGACAGGCTGGAAAAGCACCTGCTGCAACCAACACCGTCAGCGTTCGCCATCCTGGGTAAAATCGCAAGGATTTTGGTCTTTGCAGGGACGTATTACCTGAAACAAATTCTATGGAATACCAGTACGATACCTTGCGCCAGAGGCTGGCTGATTTTGCTGGCAAGTTTTTTGTCTTTTTCCAAATCGGATGCTTTTTATTAAGCGTTCAAAAAGTGGTTTGTTGTCAAGTACAATCGTCATCTCCCTTACAATGTAATTCTCATCCTCTCACCTTTTACACTGTTTTCCCGTCAGAACTTTCCGCACGTGGAAAGTGAAGGAACAGCCTCAATGCGGCGAATACCGCACCCGGCGTCTGGTGCTGGAGGCGTGGGAGAAATTCGCGCAGCGCTGAACAAAGGTGTATAATACACATAGAATTGCATTTTTATACACACAAGGAGTATCCCATGCGTACCAACATTGTCCTGGATGATGAACTGATTGAGCGCGCCCGCCAGTTGACCGGCATTAAGACCAAGCGCGAGGTAATTCACGAAGCCCTGCGCACCCTGATTCGCTTACACGAACAGGCTGAAATCCGCGCCTTGCGCGGTCAACTGAAGTGGGAAGGAGACTTGCACCAGCAACGCCTGTCGCGCCCGGAGAACTGACCATGATTCTGGTGGACAGCACCATCTGGATTGATTACTTCAACGGCATCTCATCACCCCACACCGATTATCTCGATCGCGTGCTGGATCAAACCCGCATCATCGTCGGAGACCTGATTCTGGCGGAAGTTTTACAGGGCTTTCGCAACGATGCCGATTTCGAGCAAGCCCGCCGTGCGCTGGTCAAATTTCATCAGGTGCAAATGGTCAACCCCTCCCTGGCGGTGAAAAGCGCCCAGAACTTTCGCCTGTTGCGGCGCAAAGGTGTCACGGTTCGCAAAACGATAGACAGCCTGATTGCCACCTGGTGCATTGAGAACCATGTTCCACTCCTGCATAACGACAGTGATTTTGATGGCTACGAGGCCCATTTAGGATTGCAGGTTCTTCACCCATAAGGCGGAAGCGATTGTCTGCGAGTCGGCTTACTCAAACTGTTCAAAGAATAAACCACCAAGACACAAAGGCACAAAGTTTTTCATCGCTCCTCGTTCACTGGCGGTCTTCTGACAGGCTGGAAAGCCCGTCCTATGGCGGTCCGCCGTCCGCGGTCCGCGGTCTGATTCGTTGATTCGTTCCCCCATTCGTTGACGGT
>JAGHYK010000068.1 GCA_017743695.1 Chloroflexota bacterium | reverse complement strand
CGTGAAAACTTAAGGAGAGAAACATCTCTGTATTATTGTGAATGGAGTCTATTGCCTTTAGATAATTGACTTCCTTGCAAAAAGGTGATCTTTTCACCACAGAGACCACGGAGATCATAGAGACTAAGGATAATTTTATATTTCAGCGAAAATAGTGTTGTGAAAATTTTTCTTACATGCGCTCAGTGTAAAAAATTATCCTTTTATTATAAACCCTACACGCTCTGTGTACTCTGTGTGCTCCGTGGTGAGTTTTTGCAGTGGACTCAAAGATAATTTTACCTTTCATGTTGTCCCTCTGCGGTCTGCCGTCCGCGGTCTCCATTCGTTTATTCGTTCCCCATTCATTGACGGTTCCTCCCCCCACGGGCTGAAAGCCTGTGCTACGCCACTGTCCACCGTCCCCTCCACCGTCTGCTGTCTGCCGTCCGTTTTGCCGTCCACCGTCTATCGTCCTCCTGCGCTATCCACCTGTCTGGCAGGCTGGAAAGCCCGTCCTGCAAACCGCGGTCTGCCGTCTGTGGTCCGCGGTCTATTTTGCGGTCTGCCGTCCGCCGTCCGCAGTCTATTCTGGTACAATTGCGCTACATTCCCAGCTTCTTTTTCCCTACTCAGGAGGCTCCATGCGAAAATTTCTGCTCTGGCTCTTCCTCCTTTTGCCCTTGTTCGTTGTCCAGGCTCAAACGCCTCTGACTTTAGAAGAGGTGCACGTTCAGCTCTGGCCGGAAGAGGACAAGCCGGCAGTGCTGGTGCTTTATGACTTCAAGGCCGCCGCGGATGCACCCTTTCCGATCACACTGGAAATCCCTCTGCCGGCGGAAGCGGAGCTCAATGCCGTTGCACGTGAGGAGAGCGGTACGCTGATCACTGTAGAACATCAGCTCGTAGGAGCAGGAGAAGCAGTCCGATTCACGCTTACAGATAACGCATTGTATCGCCTGGAGTATTATTTCCCCTATCAAAAGCAGGGGATTCATCGCCATTTTGTCTATCGCTGGCCGGGAACTTACGCGGTGCGCACCTTCCTGGTGGATCTCAAGGAACCTCTCGGAGCGCAGAATTTAGTCACCCAGCCCCCCTTGACGAACACCACCCAACTGCGTGATTTTACCTACCATTCCCTGACGTTTACCGACCTGCCTGCTGGCAAAACGCTGGAAATCGCGGTGGACTACGACAAGCGGAGCGATGCCCTGAACATTTCCAGCAGCACCCTTACCAGCCAGACCGTCCCCTCCTCCGCCTGGCCTCGCTGGCTGCCACTGATTCTGGGTAGCACCGGCCTGCTCCTGATCCTGGCGGGAATTCTCTATTACTGGCGCAACACGCTCAAACTCGGCAGGAAGAAAGCGCCCTCCGGGCCAAAGTCAGCGCCCCAAAAACAGGCCTCGATCACCGCTGTCTATTGCCGCAAATGTGGCGAGCGTGCCCATCCTGGAGATCGTTACTGTCGAAAGTGCGGCGCTTACCTGGGAGAAGTGTCAAAACGCCCTTAAGGGACTGGAGCCTCTCCATTGCGCAACAAACGTTCCAGTTCCCTGAAATCCACCCGCGAAGTCAGGTCCAGACTCAAGGGAGTGACCGCCACATGGCGCTTGCGACGCAAGACGTACACATCGCTGTCTTCTTCTAAGCCAGAGAAGCGCCCTTCCGTGTACCCGATTCGGGCCGGCTCTGACCATGAGGAACGCTGCGGCGCGACCGGGTCATAGTAGCGCTGGCGGGAAAGGCGCGCCAGCTCCCAGGGCGTTTCCAGCGTGGCATCCGAAGGTACCTCCACTTTGAGTACATCCACATCGAAGGGCATGCGTTTTTCAAGCAAAATCCTGGCAAACTGAGCCGTGAAGTGGGCGGCTACGGTAAAATCCACCTCTGTAGAATGGGAAAGGTGATACCGTTGATCCGTCTCCAGGGAAACAGCCAGCGCCGGATAACCCAGCGCCGCCGCCTCCAGGGCCGCGCCGACCGTGCCCGAAATCGTCACCCCCAGTCCGACGTTTTCCCCGTAATTGATCCCGGAAACGACCAGATCGGGCGGCTGCAGCATAATCTCCAGGATACCATGTAACACCGCCTGCGCCGGAGAGCCGCCCACGGCGTACACCTTCCAGCTCTGCCCTTTGATTTGCACTGTTTCCTCGGTGATAATTCCATCCGACGTATTCGGCAGGCTGCGCCCCATCCCCGAAGATTGATGGCGCGGCGCGACCACGGTCACAAATCCCAGCGCGGAAAGCGCCTCCGCCGCTGCCCACAGGCCAGGAGAACCGATCCCATCATCATTCGTGAGCAGAATCTGACGTTTACCCATGGATACCTCACAAAAACAAGAAGAAGCGGGGGAACACCCGCTTCTCATGGCGCCCCTGGCGCGATTCGAACACGCGACCTTTTGGTCCGCAACCAAACGCTCTGATCCACTGAGCTACAGGGGCATTTTACGAGCGCAATTCTATCAAGAACTCAGCATATGGTCAAGGTTTTGCGCAACCTGCCACCCCAAGCGCCTCCACCCCCTCTCATTCATTCCGCCATTCACCTTGTCGTCCGTGGCCATCTTCACGTGGAGGGTTATCTCCTTTGACGTGCTGGAAAGCCCCTCCGGTTGTCGTCTGCAGTCCTCGCTACTCCGCCTGTTCCACGCGTACGTCTGGGAAAAACTGGTGCACAGTGCCCTCCACCCACCCATGCAAAGTAGCAGGGGAAAGGGGGCACCCCACACAGGCCCCTCCCAGGCGCACTTTTAGAACTTTCCCATCAAAAGAGACAAATTCTACCTTTCCATTGTGAAATTGCTCGATATACGCGCTCAAATTTTCGATCAAACCTCTCAAATGTTGCTCTTTGGAAAAAGAAGTCTCTTCTCCCATCTTCTTTGCTCCTTTTGCTGAACGATGAGTACCTACCCGGTTTTGGAGCAGTGCATGTACCTGTGCCTGCGCATCTTTCCAGCGCAAACCGACCATTTGCGCCAGCCGGGAGAGCAAAACTTCTCCCAGCTCCGGTTCATGGCGGCATACTTGCATCAGCTCATAACCGCGCAAACGCAGGGCGCGCACCTCGCTTAAGGCCACCGCAGCGGAAGTATAGCGCACACTCCCCACAATCGCCGACCATCCAAAAACGCCGCCGGGTTGCACCTGAGCAATGGTCAGGGCTTCCCCATCATATGGCTTATGACGCAGCGCCACCGCGCCTTCCAGCAAGACGTAAAGATATTCTGCTCTATCCCCTTGTTGAAAGATCACCGTGTCCCTGGTGCAGGCATAAGGCTCCACCAGCGGCTCCAGAAGGCGCAAGTGTGACGCTCGTAGACCCGCAAAAAGATGGATAGGCGCAAGAACATCCAGCATTATACTTATGATAACCGGAGAGAAGAAACACTGGTAGTATCAAATTTCCTGAACGGCGTTGCGCTTTGTAATCCTGTTTCATTTCCCAAAGCGGACGATCTTCATGTGCATTCTGCCAGTATACATGCTAAAATACTTTCAGTAGCCCACATCCCATTTTGTATAATCTTTCAGGAGGCATTTATGACCACCGTACGCGAGCTCATTTCCCCCCAAGGCGCCAGCGTCGTCACCATCTCTCCCCAGGCAACGGTCCTGGAAGCATTGAAAAAGCTTGCAGAGCACAATATCGGCGCTCTCCTGGTCACAGAAGGAGATCAGATCCGGGGCATCCTTTCCGAACGCGATTGTGTGCGCAAACTCGATCTGGTCGGTCGCTCTGCAACCACCACTCGCGTCGAAGAGATCATGACCCCGCGCGTTTTCTACATCGAACCCTCGCGCTCCATCGAAGAATGCATGGCCCTGATGATCGAAAAGAACATCCGTCACCTGCCCGTGATGGAGGGCAACCGACTCTTAGGGATTATCTCTGTTCGGGATGTCCTCAAAGCGGTGATCAAAGATCAGCAAATCCTGATCTCGAACCTGGAACGGTATATCACAGGAGGATAATCGTGAGCGACATTGCTTCCCTGATTCATCCCTACCTCTCCCATGGGCGCAGTGGCCTGCTCCCTGCATTGCAGGCTGTCCAGGCTGAATACGGCTGGATTTCCCAGGAACAGGCAGCGGAAATTGCTCGCCTGCTCCATGTTCCTCTGGCAGAAGTTCATGGCGTCATCGAATTCTACGATTTGCTCCATAACAAACCTCGGAAGAAACGGACGCTGCACGTCTGCACCGATGCGGCGTGTTCCTTAAGGGGAGCGGATCAGCGCCTGCGGGACTTAAGTGCCGACCCGACGCTCGCCGTCAAGACCGACCCCGGCGAGGAGCTGCAAGTGGAGCCATCTCCCTGCCTGGGCTTATGCGATCACGCCCCGGCCATGGTTCTGGAAAATGGATGGGAATGGCGCATCCTCGGCTCGAACGGGGAATGGATGGATCGCCCTCTTTCGCTGGTCGGCGGCACGGTGCGACGGATTACCGTCCGTTGTGGCAACGGACGCACTTCCCTGAGCGCCTATGGTGGTTATCGTGCCTGGAATCGCGCGCAACAACTTTCCCCCCAACAGGTCATTGACGAAGTCAAAGCCAGTGGTCTTTTCGGGCGCGGCGGCGCTGCTTTCCCCACCGGGCTCAAATGGGAAAGTGCTGCGCGTGCCGAAGGCTGGCCCAAATACGTCGTCTGCAATGCCGATGAATCCGAACCCGGCACCTTCAAAGATCGCCTGTTACTCGCCGACGATCCACACCTGGTACTGGAGGGGATGCGCATTGCTGCCTATGCCGTGGGTGCTTCCAAAGGTTATATCTATCTGCGCGGCGAATATGCCTATCTGCGCCCCATTCTGGAGCAGGCGCTGCGAGAGGCTCAGGAGGCTGGCTTGCTGGATGGTTTTGAGGTCGAAATTCGCATGGGCGCCGGCGCCTACATCTGCGGCGAGGAAACCGCCCTGTTTGAATCCATCGAAGGCAAGCGCGGCTTCCCGCGCATAAAACCCCCTTTCCCCACCACCCACGGCCTGTTCAACAAGCCAACCGTCATCAACAACGTCGAGACCCTCGCCAATGTCCCCTTCATCATCGAGCACGGCGCCGCTGCCTATCGTGAACTGGGAAGCGAAAAATCCCCCGGTAGCAAGCTCTTCTGCCTCTCCGGCGATGTGGCGCAACCAGGAATCTATGAAGCTCCCTTTGGCATCACCCTGAAAGAATTGCTGGAAATGGCCGGCGGCATGGCGGAAGGCGGCAGCCCTCAGGCCATCCTTTTAGGCGGAGCTGCCGGCGCCTTTGCCACGCCGCGCCATCTGGATATTCGCCTGACCTACGAAGACCTGCGCCAGGCCAGTCTGACCCTCGGCTCCGGCGTTGTCATGGTATTTGATCAACGGCGCGATCTGCGCCAGGTCTTGCTGAAGATCGGTCGCTTCTTTGCCCATGAATCCTGCGGCAAATGCTATCCCTGTCAGATGGGTACCCGGCGTCAGGCCGAAATTCTGGAGCGTCTGGCATCAGGACGCCTGCTCCCTGGGGATCGGGAGCGCCTGGAAGATGTCGGCTGGACGATGAGCGACGCTTCGCTTTGCGGCCTGGGGCAAACCGCGGCCATGGCCGTCCTCAGTGCCATCAAAGAATGGCCTGAGCTTTTTACCCCCTCTTGAAAGGTGCGCGTATGAGTGAAACATTCACCCTTTCCATCAATGGCATCCAGGTTACTGCGCGCAAAGGGCAGACGCTGCTGGAAGTGGCGCGCAAACACGGGATAGACATCCCCACCATCTGCTACCACCCGGCGACCCAATCGAACGGCCTGTGTCGCATGTGCGTTGTCGAAGTGGAGGGCATGCGCTTGCTGCAGCCGGCCTGTGTCGTGCCCGCCCAGGCGGAGATGAAAGTCCGGACCGATAGCCCGCGCGTACATCGCGCCCGAAAGACAATCTTAGAGATGCTGGCCTCCACCGCCGATCTTTCGGAAGCGCCTGAAATCCAGCGCATGATGCAGGCCTATCAGGCGGATCCTTCCCGCTTCCCGGAAGCAGAGCCGCGTCACATCCCGCCGATTGACGACAATCCAATGTATGTGCGCGAGTACTCGAAGTGCATCCTCTGTTGGCGCTGTGTCCAGATTTGTGCCGAGGATGCCCAATATACCTATGCCATCAATTTCTCCGGCCGCGGCTATCACACGCGAATTGACACCTTCTACGGTCTGCCCATGACGGCGACCACCTGCGTGTTCTGTGGTCAGTGCGTTGGTGTGTGCCCCACCGATGCGTTGGAACCCAAGAGCGAGTATCTCCTTGAGCAGGGAAAATATCCTTTTCCTTTCCGCTAAACCAATAAGGAGGGTTTATGATCACTCCTGATCGAGTTGTAAGAACCGTCTGCCCCTACTGTGGTGTGGGTTGCGCTTTAGAGTTGCACGTCAAGGATGACCTGATCTATCGCGTGACTTCTCCTTTTGATTCAGTGGTCAATCAGGGCAATCTGTGCGTCAAGGGACGCTTTGGCTACAATTTCATCTATCACCCGAAACGTGTCACTGTTCCCCTGGTGCGACGTTATTTGCTGGAGGGGCAACCGCGGCCGCCGCGCGCGGAAGCACCCCAGGCGAGCTATCCCGGTAACGGGAGCACGCCTTCACCCTGGGATTGGATCGAAACCGATTGGGAGACTGCCCTGAATCTCGTCGCCGATCACCTGGTGCGCATTTATCGTGAATCTGGCCCCAAGGCCATGGCTACCTATGGTTCTGCCAAAGCCACCAATGAAGATAACTACCTCCTGCAAAAGATATTTCGCGCCCTCTTCCGCACGAACAATGTGGATCACTGCACGCGGTTATGCCATGCCGGCTCGGTGACAGCTTTGATGCAATCGCTGGGCACCTCGGCGATGAGCAACACAGCGATAGAGGTGCTCGATAGTGATGTTTTCATTGTCACCGGCTCGAACACCACCGAAAATCACCCCATCATTGCGCTGCACATGAAGAGAGCGGTGCGCGAACGCGGTGCAAAGCTAATCGTGGTAGACCCGCGGCGCATCGAGCTGGTGGACTTTGCTGAACTCTGGTTGCCGCTCCGGCCGGGCACCAATGTCGCGGTTTTCAGCGCCATGGCGCATGTGATCGTCAAAGAAGGGTTGTACAATCGCGCCTTTATCGAAGCACGCACCGAAGGGTTTGAAGAATACGTAAAGAGCCTGGAAAAATTCACTCCCGAATTCGCTGAAAATGTTTCTGGCGTTCCCGCTGAAGATATTCGACGCGCGGCGCGTCTATATGCCACGGCGAAAAATGGCGCCATCTTCTGGGGCATGGGCATTTCACAGCTCTCGCATGGTACAGCCAGCGCCCTCACCCTGGTACATCTGGCCTTGCTCACCGGCCATATCGGGCGGCGTAGCACCGGCCTCAATCCACTGCGCGGGCAGAATAACGTTCAGGGTTCCAGCGATATGGGCGTAATGCCCTTTCACTTCCCTGGCTATATGCGCGTGGATGCTCCAGGGAATGCGGAAAAATGGGAAAAGGCCTGGAACATTGAACCCGGCGGGTTAAGTCGTGAGCTTGGCCTGACGACCACGGAGATCCTCTCCCATGCCGGGCCTCATGGCGTGCGCGCCCTCTACATCATGGGAGAAAACCCGATGATGACAGAGCCCAACCTCAACAAGACGCGCCACCACATCGAACAACTGGACTTCCTGGTCGTGCAGGACCTGTTCATCAACGAAACAGGAGTCTATGCCGATGTGTTTTTGCCCGCCACACCCTTTGCAGAAAAAGATGGAACGTTTACCAACACGGATCGTCGTGTGCAACGGGTGCGTGCTGCGCTGCCGCCGCGTGGTCAGTCCCGCCCTGACTGGCAAATCCTTTGCGATGTGGCAAAGCGGATCGAAGCACGCCTGGGGCGACCAACCGCAGGATGGGAGTATCAACATCCCTCCGAAATCCTGGCTGAAGTGTCGCGGGTGGTGCCGGAGTATGCCGGGATCACCTATGAGCGCATTGAGAAAGATGGCCTGCAATATCCCGTCTGGGATTTGAAACACCCTGGCACACCTTTCCTCTTTAGCGAGACCTTCCCCCGCGGGCGAGGGCGATTTATCCCCCTGGATTATGTCACCGCCGCCGAAACGCCAGACGATGAATATCCGTTCATCCTTACCACCGGGCGCCTGCTGGAACACTGGCACGGGGGAACGCTGACCCGCCATTCCAGCCTGGATGAACTGTATCCGCAAGCCTATGTTGAAATCCATCCCGCTGATGCGGAGATGCATGGTATCCAGGACGGGATGATGGTGAAAGTCAGCACGCGGCGTGGGGAGGTGGCCTTGCGCGCCCATGTCACCGAAAAGACCACGGTGGGCGTGCTCTTCATCCCGATGCACTTTGCGGAGGCGGCTGCCAATTTGCTCACCAACGATGTGCTCGATCCGCAGGCGCGCATCCCGGAATACAAGGCCTGCGCGGCGCAGGTCTTCCCGCTTCACGAAGAAATGCTCTCCCCCTTGCCGCGCGGGCGTTATTAGTGAGAGATGTCTTTGCCGCTCCCACGCGCCCGCAGCAGCAGGCAAAAAGAGCTCTCTGCCTCATTGTCATTGCGAGCGTAGCGAGGCAATCTCCGGGTAAGCAAGGGGATTGTCCGCACCGGTGACGGCTCACAACGGCAAAGATGGGTGTTGGGTCGGTATTACGGGATTGTTTCGCTGCGTTCGAGATCAGAAAGAGAGGGATTGCTCCCACTCAGGCTACAGTAAATAGCGTTCCAGCTCCGTCGTGGTCGGCAAGATCAAATCTGCGCCGGCGCGACGGAGTTCTTTTTCTTCTCCAAAACCGCATAACACCCCCACCGTCTGAGCGCCGGCGGCGCGACCGGCGTAAATATCCACCGTGGTATCTCCGATCATCAGGCATTCTTCGGGTTTGACGCCCATCGCTCTGGCCGCATAGAAAATCGGATCGGGATAGGGTTTGGTGTGCTCACAGGTCAAAGCGGTCACCACCACGCGGAAGAAAGGGGTGAGCTGGAAATGATCGAGAAACTGGCGCGTGCTCTCTTCGTCCCGCGTGCTGACGATAGCCATCGGATAGCGCGAGGAGAGATTGCGGAGCATCTGCGGCACACCAGGGATGATCAGGAACTCGCGCCAGCCCTTGCGCCTGTGGCGGGCTATCCAGTCTATCAGACGGGCGATCTCGTCATCTATGCCGAGCCGATCCGCAAGGCCAAGCAGCGCATTGCCGGGCGCTTCCAGCCACATGACCAGACGCCGCGCCAGACGCTCGGAGCGGAGATAGCGCTTCAATTGTCGCACGAAGAGATCGTCCGTGTCGCTGAGCGTCCCGTCCACATCAAAGCACAACCCACGAACGCGAGAGGCGTCAAAAGGCATGTCCCTTAATCCTCGTATACTTTCCAGCCTAATTCTTCGAGGCGCGAGAAATCGAGTCTCTCTGCAGGCACATCCACCAGGAGCGCGGTGGCTTCGGCCAGGAGTTCACCCTGTTGATTGTAAATCCCGGCCCAACCCTCCGCGATCCGCCCCTTTGAGCGAATGGCTTTGCCAACCACCCGCAGCGGCTGCCCGACGGGAACATTCTTGCGATATTTCACTTCAAGTTTTGCCGTGTACATGAAGCGGGGATTGCGGGGATCGCTTCCCATCCATGCGCGTCCACTCAGCTCATCCAGCAGCGAGGCGACGATCCCCCCATGAAGCAATCCCGGATAACCCTGAAAGTGCTCAGGCGGAGTGTACCAGGCTTCCACCTGTCCCTCCTCCACCTCGTAGATCTTTAGCTTCAATCCTACGGGATTTTCTACGCCACACACGAAACAGCAACGTGAATTGGGTTGTTTAAGCGGCATGTTTTTCTCCCCAGTGAATGGCGATAGTGCCAAACATCAGGCGGCGAAAGCCGACCCCCACAAATCCTGCCTGACGCATTCCTTCGGCAAGAGATTCGGCGGTCAGGAATTTTTCCGTGGAATCCGGAAGGTAGGTGTAGGCATCCCGGCGTCCAGCGATCAACCCGCCCAGGAAGGGGATCACAAGGTGCAGGTGCAGCCAGATAAAAGGCCAGAGCAGGTTGCGCTGGGGTTGCGTGGTATCCAGAATCACAATGCGGCCGGCGGGTTTGAGCACACGATATTGCTCTTGCAAAGCCTGGGATATATCGGCTACATTGCGCATCAGGAAGCCGGAAACGACGGCATCGAAACTGTGCGAGGGGAAGGGCAGGCGAAGCGCATCCGCTGCGACCCAGGGCAACTTCCCGTGGCGTTGCTCTCCCACCCGCATCATGGTCAGGGTGAAATCTGCAGCCGCCACACGCAGGCCGGGGTAGCGCCGAAGGGCCTCCCGAGCCAGGTCGCCGGTGCCGGTGCCCAGGTCGAGCAGGGTGGCGTTCGGCGCGAGACGTGCCCGCTCAATGACCTCGCGTCGCCAACGGATGTCCTGCCCTGCCGTCATGAGGCGATTCATCAGATCGTAGCGATGAGCAATCTGTGAAAACATCTGGCGCACGTAACGCGCCCGTTCCTGTCCTTTGAGATGGGTCATTGAAGTACCTTTCCGATCCCCAAACCTATCCAGAAAAGGAGGCTGTAAAGCAGAGCAAGCTGGCCACTGCCGGCCAGCGCCTTGTTCAAAGCACGCCCGTGCTCCTGCCACACCAGGCGTATCCACCGCAAGGCCTGGGGAAATGCCAGCCAGGGGAATAACGCACCCCAGGGAAGTTTTCCCTTCCAGACCAGGAACGGCAGCAGCCCAAACGCAAAGGCCAGAAGCAGCGTATACTCCCAGCGCGTGCCTGTCTCTCCCAGGTATACCGCCAGGGTATATTTACCGCTCGCCTGATCCTGAGCCCGATCGCGCAAATTGTTCACAACCAGAATGGCTGTCGTCAGGGCGCCGATCGGCAAAGCCATCCACCAGACCAGCGGGGAAAGGTGGAGGGTCTGTACATAGTAACTACCTACCACCGAAGCCAGGCCAAAGTAAAGAAAAACGAACAGGTCGCCCAGGCCGTAATATCCGAAGGGAAAGGGGCCGCCTGTATAGCCGATGGCTGCCAGGATAGCGGTCACCCCGATCAGAACGATGGGCCAGCCAGCGCGAGAAATCAGATAAACGCCGGCCAGCGCAGCCAGCAGGAAGGTCATCCACATACCGCGCTTGACCTGGGTCGGCGTGAGCAGGCCGCTCTGCGTCACCCGAGGGGGGCCGAGTCGCTCAGAGGTATCCGTGCCGCGCTCAAAGTCATAGACATCGTTGGCCAGATTGCTGCCGATCTGCAGGAGGACTGCCCCAAGCAGAGCAAAGAAAGCGGCGAGGGGATGCCATTGTCCCTCCCACCAGGCCAGGGCTGTCCCCATGAGTACACCAGCTATCGAGGCTGGCAACGTGCGCGGGCGAGCCGCTAACCACCAGATTTGCCAGCGAGACATAGGAGAAGGGGGCACGAAGGAACTCCGCAAAGATTGGGATAAGGGGATGGTGGTAAAGCGAATCTTTTGGCTGTGAAAAGAGTCTGGTTCAACGTTGTCTGATTTCTACCTGTGAGCCTCTCATGCAGCTCACGCCTGCGCTCTGGTGTGTTTTTTCTCGTGAGAGAGTGCTGGCTCTTCGCCGCAGGAGAATTGACTTCATGGTGACAGCGGATGGCGGTGAAGGGCTTCTTCAATAAACTTCATGGAACCGTCCATGATTACGATCACCCCTTGCTCTTTGGCATGTGCCTTTGCCTCATGGGTGATCTCCTCGCCTGCAACCACTGGTAAGGTGAGCAACCCGGCTTTACGCATTAACTTTGTACGTTCTAATGCCCGTTTGACATCCCAGGCTTCAATTTTTCCTGAAATCTCAATTGCCAGGAAGACCTGGTATTGTGGGTTTTGCCTCCAGATTCCCTGTACCACCAGATCGATCTCAGACAGTTCTTCGGTTTCCTCCGGGGAAAGGCCTGCCAGCAGATCTTCCAGCACGTTCCATTCCACAACCCTGGCCTTGCGCAGCAGCCGTCCAAAGCGCGCCTGGGCTTTCCGCTCGTAATTGATTTCCAGGACCATGCCCGTCAAGCGATTGACGCGGCTTTCCAGTTTGTAATGGGAATCTGTAAGTGCATCCAGGCGCCGGGCAATAACCCTCATTTCTTCGGTCAGCTTTGCGACTTGCTCTTCGAGATGCTTTTGAGCTTTGATCAGTTCTGCTATCTTCTGGTCGGTGCGCTTTTGGGCTTCCGTGAGCGCCCGTACTTCTTCGCTCAGTTGCGCAACCTGCTCTTCAGTGCGCTTTTGGGCCTCGGCCAGTTCTGCGACTTTTGCTTCAGTGCGCTTTTGGGCCTCAGCCAGTTCTGCGACTTTTGCGTCGGTGCGCTT
>JAGHYK010000067.1 GCA_017743695.1 Chloroflexota bacterium | reverse complement strand
GCTCCATGGTGGTAGCTTTGCCCAGGTCCAGGGAGATGGCGCAGGAGAGGGCGGGGAAAGCCAGATTCAAGCGGAGGTTCCACGGCGGGCAAGCCCCGATATTTATGATATTTATCTATAATATTGACAAACACCCGCCTTCCTGCTATACTATCCAGCGATGAAAAGCACACGGGAACGCGTGTTACAACTTCTCGCCCGCAAGCCCCGTCAGACGGTCAATGAGCTGGCTCAGGAACTGGGGATTAATCCGATCTCCATGCGCCATCACCTGAACGTGCTGCAGATGGAGGGGCTGATCGCAGCGGAGGAAGAACGCCACGGGGTGGGACGCCCACGGCTGGTGTATTCCCTGACGGAAAAAGGCCGCGAACGTTTCCCGACCGGCTATCTGCGCCTGACCATGCGCCTGCTGGAGCAGATGAAAGAAACCATGCCCGCCCCCATGGTAAAGAGCCTGTTCAGCCAGATCGCCGCCGACCTGGCGCGCGAATACACCGCCGAGCTGGAAGGGTTGAGCATGGAAGAGCGGCTGGAGCTGGTGAAAACCCTGCTCAGTCAGGAGGGGTTTGTCGTCGAGTGGGAACGGCGGGGGGAACAATATCAGATTCATGAGCTCGCCTGTCCCTACTATCAAATCGGCATCAGCCACCCGGAAGTCTGCACGGTGGACGAGGAGTTAATCTCCAAAATGCTTGCCGTCCCGGCGGAGAAAGTACAGTGCGTGCTGACCGGCGGCAACTACTGTACCTACGTTATCCAATCCTCTACGGAGAAAAAGCATGAGCGAAACGGTGAATCAAATCAAGTGGAGCCTGCATGAAACACATCCCGACCTGGTACAACCCCTGCGCGAGAAACTCTCGCAGGTCGTAGACCCGGAGATCGGGCTGAATGTCATCCAGTTAGGCCTGATCCGCGAGGTACGCATCGAAGACCATGTGGCGCGGATGCGGATGATCCTCACCACCCCCTTTTGCCCCTACGGGCCGGCGCTGATCGAAGTGACGCGCCAGAAGGCCCAGGAAGCCCTGGGGATGCCGGTGACTATCGAGATGGGGATGGAAATGTGGGATTTCTCGATGATGGAAGACCCATCGGTGCTGGATTGGGGCCTGTACGGTTGAGCCATGCCCAACCGCCTGATCCATGCCCTTTCTCCTTATCTTCGCCAACATGCTCTCAACCCTGTTGACTGGTACCCATGGGGGGAAGAAGCACTTGAGAAAGCCCGCCGTGAATCGAAGCCGATCTTCCTGAGCATTGGATATGCGGCCTGTCACTGGTGTCACGTGATGGCCCATGAGTCGTTTGAGGATGCGGAAATCGCCCAAATCCTGAACGAGCATTTTGTTCCAATCAAGGTAGATCGAGAGGAGCGGCCGGACCTGGATGAGATTTACATGCAGGCCACAATCGCCTTGAGCGGTCAGGGCGGCTGGCCGATGTCGGTCTTCCTGACGCCAGACCTGCAACCCTTCTTCGCCGGCACTTATTTCCCCAAAGAACCCCGCTATCGGCTGCCCTCCTTTCGCCAGGTGCTTCTGGCAGTCCTGGAAGCCTGGCAGAACGAGCGCAGCCGCATTCTGGCCTCCGCCGAATCCATCACCCGCCAGTTACAGGCCTCGCTCCTCAACGCCTACCCTGGCGCGCTCACGCCACAATGGCTGGACGCCATCACGGAGGAGCTACTGCGCACGTATGATTGGGTGCATGGCGGCTGGGGCGGCCCACCCAAATTTCCCCAACCGCTGCTGATCGAATTCCTGCTCCATCAGGCCTGGAAGGGAAATGCCCAGGCCCTGGAGGTATGCCTGCACGCGCTGCGCTGTATGGCGAAGGGCGGCATGTACGACTGGGTCGGTGGGGGATTCCATCGTTACAGTGTGGATGCGCAGTGGCTGGTGCCGCACTTTGAAAAGATGCTCTACGACAACGCGCTGCTGGCGCGCGTCTATCTGCACGCCTGGCAGTTGACGCGCGATCCCTTCTTCTACCATATCGCCGAAGCGACGCTGCGCTTCCTGGCGCGGGAACTCACCCACCCCAGGGGCGGCTTTTTCAGCAGCCTGGACGCTGATTCGGAGGGAGAAGAAGGAAAGTATTACGTCTGGACGGCAAACGAGCTGGAAGAAGTCCTGAAAGAAGATTATCCGCTCTTTCGCAGCGCCTTCAACATCCGTCCATTTGGGAACTGGGAAGGTAAAACGGTGTTGCAGCGCGCTCTGGATGATCACAGCCTGGCCCGACAGTTTGGGATCAGCGTGGAAGAAGTGGAGACAAGGCTGGAACGCGGGCGGGAAGCGTTATTCCGCTACCGTCAGGCACGGGTGCCCCCTGCAACGGACGTGAAGGTTATCACCTCCTGGAATGGGCTGGCTCTCGCCACACTGGCAGAATTCGCATGGTTCGCGGATCAATCGCCCGGCGGCGCACAGGGGGAAAGTCAGATGCTGGTTGGGTCTTTGGAGGATTTTTCGTTGATGGCTCAGAGGGATTGGTATTTATTGGCTACACGAAAGGCGAAATTCTTGCTCGACGCCCTCGGCTACCCCGATCTCCGTCACGCCTGGAACGACGGGCTGTTGAGCCAGGAAGGCTTCCTGGAAGATTACGCCAGCCTGATCCTGGGCTTGCTCCAACTCTATCGGTGTGATTTTGACCCCACCTGGCATCAGGCCGCCAGGACGTTAACCGAAGCCATGCTCCGCCATTTCTACGATCCCCAACACGGATTTTTCGACACCCCCTCCGCCGAGGGTCTGCCGTTCCGCCCGCGCCAGGTGCAGGACAACGCCACCCCCAGCGGTAGCGCGCTGGCGGTCACCGCTCTGTTGCGCATGAGCGCTCTGGAAGGGAAAACCGAATGGCGCACCATCGCCGAAAGGAGCATCGAACAACAGGCCGCGCTCATTGCCCGCTATCCCCACGCCTTCGGGCAGTGGTTGCTCGCCGCCGATCTGGCGCTGACTCCCTCTCAGGAGATCGCGCTCCTGGGCCGCTCCTTCCAGGATTTGCATCCCCTGCTCCAGACCATGCGCCAGGGCTGGTATCCATACGCGGTCATCGCCGCCAGCGCCTTCCCGCCCTCCCCTGAATCCCCGGCCCTGCTCCACGACCGTCCGCTTCAGGATGTCGCAAGCGCCTATGTCTGTCATCACTTTGTCTGCGAACGCCCTGTGAGCACTCCCGAGGAGCTTCACGCCCTGCTCAACCGCCCCCCATCCCCAACCTCCTGACCGGCTAACTGTGGTAAAATGTGGCCATTCCTCATCCACAGGCGCTGCGATGGATAACCGTATCCCCCTGCTACGCATCCAAAACCTGAAAACTTACTTTTACACCGAAGATGGCATCGTCAAAGCGGTGGACGGCGTAGACCTCGAAGTCTACCCCGGCGAAGTGTTGGGCCTGGTCGGCGAATCGGGATGTGGCAAAAGCGTCACCTCGCTCTCGATCATGCGCCTGATCGCCCCGCCCGGCAAAATCGTAGAGGGCGAAATCTGGTTCGATGGGCAGAATCTGCTCAGCCTCCCGGAGAAGCAGATGATCGCCATCCGCGGCAACCGCATCTCGATGATCTTCCAGCAACCCCAGACGGCGCTCAATCCGGTTTTCAAAGTCGGCGATCAGATCGTCGAGGTGCTTCAGATCCACCGCCAGATGGACCGCAAAACGGCCTGGGAACGGGCGGTAGAGATGCTTCGCCTGGTCGGTATTCCAGACCCGGAGCGGCGCGCCCAGGCCTACCCTCATGAGCTTTCCGGCGGCATGGCCCAACGGGTGATGATCGCCATGGCCCTGGCCTGCGAGCCGGCCCTGCTGATCGCCGATGAACCCACCACCGCCCTCGATGTCACCATCCAGGCCCAAATCCTCGACCTGATGCGCAACCTGCGCCAGCAGATCAACACCGCCATCATCCTCATCACCCACGATCTGGGCGTGGTCGCCGAAATGGCCGAGCGCGTGGCCGTGATGTATGCCGGGCAGATCGTGGAACAGGCGGAGGTCAACGCCCTGTTTGATACCCCGCTCCACCCCTACACCCAGGGGCTGCTGGAATCAATCCCGGTGTTGGGAGAATTCAAAGAGCGTCTGGCGGTCATCCCCGGCAGCGTCCCGAACCTGATCAACCTGCCGCCCGGCTGTCGTTTTGCCCCACGCTGCCAGGCAAGGGTCAAATATGGTCTGAAGATTTGCGAGCAGGAAATGCCTGCCCTGCAGGAGATCACCCCCGGTCATCGGGTACGTTGCTGGCTGTACCAGCAAGCACCCGATCATCAGCCGCCGTTCCCCATCGCGGCAAAGGTCTGAACCATGAACAACGCCCGCCCACTCCTCGAAGTTCAAAACCTGAAAACCTACTTCCCCGTGCGCGCCGGGTTGCTGCAGCGCGTGGTCGGCTGGGTGAAGGCAGTAGATGACGTCTCCTTCACGGTCTATGAAGGGGAAACGCTGGGTCTGGTGGGTGAATCTGGCTGTGGCAAGACGACGGTGGGACGCTCCATCCTGCGCCTGATCGAACCCAACGCCGGCCGCGTGCTCTTCGAGGGGCAGGATGTGCTGCGCCTGCGCGGGCGCGAATTGAAAGCGCTGCGCCGCAACATGCAGATCATCTTCCAGGACCCCTACGGCTCACTCGATCCGCGCCTGCCCATCGGCGAATCCATCATCGAGGGCCTGCACATCCACGGCATCGGCACGCCCCAGGAACGCTATCAGCTCATGCTGGATATCCTCCGCAAAGTGGGGTTAGAGAGCTACCACGCCCGCCGCTACCCGCACGAATTCTCCGGCGGTCAGCGGCAGCGCATCGGCATCGCGCGCGCCCTGGCGCTGCGCCCGAAATTCATCGTCTGCGACGAACCCGTCTCCGCCCTGGATGTCTCCATCCAGTCCCAGGTGCTGAACCTGCTCAAAGACCTGCAGCAGGAATTCGGCCTGACCTATCTCTTCATCGCTCACAACCTGAGCGTGGTCGAGCACATCTCGGATCGGGTGGCTGTCATGTACCTGGGGAAAATGGTTGAAATTGCCCCGCGCCAGGAAATCTTCCGCTCCCCCCTGCACCCCTACACCAAAGCTCTGCTCTCTGCCATTCCCATCCCCAACCCCAAAGTGCGCCGCGAGCGCATGATTCTGAAAGGCGATGTTCCCAGCCCGTTGAATCCCCCGCGTGGCTGTCGCTTTCATCCCCGCTGCCCCTGGGCCAAAGACATCTGCTCCCAGGAAGAACCGCCCTTGCGGGAAGTTTCCCCCGGACATCAAGCGGCCTGCTGGCTGATCGAATCATGAGACCTCTCCCCTGGCTCCTTCTGCTTTCGCTCTTGCTGAGCGCCTGCCTGCCGTTGACACCTCCCCCGCTGGCGCAGACTGCGCTCCCCGCAACACCCTCTGTGCTGCCGACGGCTTCTTCCACTCCCACCCCGGCCCCCCGTTCGCTGACCATCTGCCTGGGAGAGGAGCCGAACACGCTCTATCCCTTAGCTCGGCTGAACGCCGCTGCCCGCACCGTGCTCTCCACCGTCTATGACGCGCCGGCTGAACGCCTCAACTACACCTATGTCCCCATCATCCTGGAAAAAATCCCCACCCTGAAGGATGGCGATGTCAGGCTGGAGCGTGTGACGTTGAAACGTGGGGATGAGATCGTGAACGCGGAGGGCCAGGTCCAGGCCCTGGCGCCAGACGTGCGCTTTCTCCCGGCCGGCTGTCGCAGCGCGGACTGCGCCGTCCGCTGGGATGGAAAGAGCAACGTGACCATGGAGCGTATGCGCGTCACCTTCAAGCTCCTCAGCGATATTTACTGGTCCGATGGCGCCCCGGTCACCGCGGCAGATTCGGTCTTCGCCTACAACCTGGCGGTTGCCCAGAAAGATGCTTTTCACGCCTACCTGCTCGACCGCACCACCTCGTATAAGGCCCTGGACAAACGCACGGTGGAATGGATGGGCAAGCCCGGCTTTATTGACCCCGATTACGTACAAAACTTCTGGCTGCCGCTCCCGGAGCACGCCTGGAAAGACTATAAACCCTCTGAACTTGCCGATCTGGATGTAGTCAGTCGCACGCCACTCGGTTACGGCCCGTACGTGATCCAGGACTGGCGACCGGGCGACTCCATCCTGCTGCGGAAAAACCCCTCCTATTTCCGCGCTCGCAACGGATTGCCGCGCCTGGATACCATCACCTTCCGCTTCCTGCGCGATCCGAATCAGGCGATCAGCGCGCTGATCGCCGGCGAATGCGATCTCCTCGATCCCACCTTACCCCTGGAGGGGCAGGTCGGCCTGCTGCGCTCCCTGGAGCAACAGGGCAAAGTTCGCCTGTGGATCGCACAAACCCCCATTCTCGAATGGCTCGGCCTGGGATTGCGCCCGGCCTCCTATGAGGATGGCTATAACCCTCCGCAGTATGACCGTCCGGACTTCTTCGCCGATGCGCGCTTCCGCCAGGCGCTCGCCCTGTGCCTGGATCGGACGCGCGCCGTGCACGAAGTGCTCTTCGATACCACCCAGGTCCCGGACACCTTCTTCCCCTCCGCTCATCCCCTGCACGTGACAGGCCTTCCCACCTATCCCTATGATCCTCAGGCTGCGGATGAGCTACTGAAGAGCCTTGGCTGGTACGATCACGATCAAAATCCCTCCACCCCGCGCCGCGCCCAGGGTGTTCCCAATGTCCCGGATGGCACCGAGCTGATCCTGCGCTACGACACCACCCAGGCACTGCAGCGTCGCCAGGTCGCTGAAATCCTGGCCTCCTCCCTGCAAACCTGCGGCATTGGCGTTCAACTCCATTTCCATCCCGCCCAGGAATTCTACGCCGAAGGCCCCAAAGGCCTGCTTTTCGGTCGCAATTTTGACCTGGCGCAATATGCCATGGGGGGCGCGTTAGAGGTCACCTGTCGCAACTTCATGAGCGATCAAATCCCCAACACTCAAAACCACTGGATCGGTGCCAATGTGGAGGGCTACCAGAGCGCAGAATACGATGCCCTGTGTCAGCAGGCCTTGCAATCCCTGCCTGAAGAGCAGAGCTACCAGGAGGCCTACCGCAAGCTCCAGCAGCTCTTCGCCCTGCAACTGCCTGCCATCCCCCTTTATGCCCGTCCGCGCCTGGCCATTTCCCGCCCCGATCTATGCCACCTCGACCTGGACGCCACCGCCCTCAGCCCACTCTGGAACATCGAGCAGGTAGATTACGGGGAAGGTTGTCGCTAAACGCTACGTCTCTCAGCCCCTATTCCCTCACAAACACCACGCTCTTATACCCCAGCGACATGAAAAACCGCAGCAGGTACACCTCTGCGTTCTCTCGCGCCCGCTGCAGAATTCCATCCTCCAGCGCGGCCTTCAGAATTTCCTGCTCCGCGCGTTGGCGCGCCAGCGTCTCCAGGTCCTTCACCCCTTTGCTCAAAAGTCCGGTCTCGCGATCATAGACATAAGACTTCTCGTTATCCAGCGTCGCCACAAACACCTCCGGCGCCGGCAACCGCACATACAGCACCCCATTCTCCAGCCACATATCCTGCGGCATGATCTTCTGCATATCAATCCCGGCGATCACCACCCCGTGCGCCACAAACAGCAAACGATCCCCCAACAAAAACCCCAATGCTCCCTGATTCTGCTCCGCTGTGACCACCTTCTCCACCGTGTACTGGATAGTCTCCAGCCGTGCCAGCGCCTGCACCTGATTGATCACCGTGACCGGGTCTGGCAGAATGGTCGGCGTTGGGTGAAGCAGGCTCGCCACCTGCGTCTGCAGAGAAGCGTTTGCCTGTTGCAACGGCACCACGGCCTGCTGTGTCCCCTCGCGCACCGTTTGTACGATAAAATAGACCCCGGCGATCAAGACGATCAGGATCAGCAATGAAAACAAATTCTGTCGCATGGCTACCTCCTTATGGAAATCGAGTACTCCTATTTTAGCCGAAAAAACGGGGAAAAAAGGACCCGGCCGCCTGCCATCCCGAGCCGCATCCTGCTCCTGGGGCTTCTCCTCCTCCTGAGCGCCTGCCGCGGTGCGCCTTCCTCCCCGACCCCTGGCCCCGCCGCCACACCTGAAGCCTCGCTGCCCACCCCGACGATCACACCGCAGGCCCCCCTGGGCAGTCGCCAGAACCCGATCCTCTTCGCGTTCCCGCCGCTCTCCCACCCGACCGATCAACAAATCCGTGAAATGCGCCAGCTCACCGATTTTCTCAGTCAGGGCAGCGGTCTCATCCTGGCTGCGGTGATTCCGGCCTCCGAGGAAGAACTGCTCACCGGCCTCTCGGAAGGTCGTTACCACATCGCCTATCTCTCCCCGCTTCTCTACGCCGCCCTCCCCCCCACGGCTGATCTGCAGCCCATGCTTGCCCGCCGCCAGGATGGTAAAATCTTTTACAGCGCCCAGTTTGTCGTCCATCGCCAGCGGGGCCTGATCCCTTTCTTCGACCCGGTCAGCGGTCAGAACACGCAGGATGCCCCTCAGGCCCTGGCCCAGCTCCAGGATCGTCATCCCTGCTGGGTTTCCCCGACCTCGCTGGCCGGCTATCTCATTCCTCGCGCCTATCTCCTCCGCGCCGGCGTCCAGCCGCTGGAGGCCGCCTTCCTTGGGGGACATGAGGCTGTCCTGCGCGCCCTGTACACCCCCGGCCTGTGCGATTTTGGCGCCACCTACACCGATGCCCGCGCCTTTCCCAGCCTCCCCGCCGATTTTCCAGATATTCAGGATGATATTCAAGTTCTCTGGCGCACGCCGCCCGTCATCCCCTACGATCTCTTCGTCTTCTCCCGTCGCATCCCCCAGGAACAACGCATCCTCTTTGCCCAACGGCTGCAAAGCCTGCCCTTCCGTCCTGAAAAATCCATCCTGGAGCACCTCTTCCAGGTCACGGAACTGGAGCTTGTAGATGAATCCCGCTACCGTGAATTCCTCGATCTCATGCATTCACTGCCGCTCGATCTCCGAATGCTGCTGAGGCTAAAACTTCCATAAAACCATATGAACTGGCTTTTACGACTCTCCTTCCACCTCTGGTATTACTTCCGTCCGCCCTGGGATAAAGGACAATCGCCGCCGGAACTGCTGGAATACCTGGCACAGCATCCCCCGGCGCGTGCGATTGATCTTGGTTGCGGCAGCGGCACCAACGTCATCACCCTGGCGCGTCATGGCTGGCAGGTGAGCGGAGTAGATTTCGCCCCCCGTGCCATCGCGCTCGCCCGTCGCAAAGTGCGCCAGGCCGGCCTCCATGCCGATTTGTATGTCGCCGATGTCACCCGCCTGGATGAAAGAATCCCCGGCACGTTTGATCTCGCCTTAGATATTGGTTGCTTCCATGGCGTCGTAGATCGCCCCGCCTACCTGCGCCAGCTTCAACGTCTTTTGCGCCCCGGCGGTCACTGGCTGCTCTATGCTTTCTTCCGCTCCAGCGCCCCCGAATCCTTCCAGGGCTGGGATCGGCTCTTCGCCCTCCTGCAATCGCGCACGCCGCCGGGTCTGAATGAAAGCGATCTGAGGCACATCGAGGCAAGCGGTTTTCGCCTGCTCTGGCGCAAAGACGGCCATGATCGGCGCGGTCGTCCTTCTGCCTGGTTCCTTTTCCAGAAAGGCGGGCCATGAAACTGCTCTTCCTGTTTCTCGATGGCGTGGGACTGGGCAGCGCGGACGGGAAGATCAATCCGCTTGCCCGCGCTTCCATGCCTTTCCTCCAGGAACTGCTCGAAGGCCGGCGGCTGCTGCATCGCGCAGCCCCCTATGAGGGGCGGCTGGCTTCCCTGCAAGCTCTGGATGCCACGCTGGGGGTGGCCGGCCTCCCCCAGTCGGCCAGCGGTCAGGCAACCTTGCTGACAGGTCTCAACATCCCTGGCCTGATCGGCTATCACTATGGCCCCAAGCCCAATCCGCCCATCGCCGCCCACATCAAAAATGGCACTCTCTTCAGTCGTCTTCGCCAGGCGCATCGTCGGGCTGCCCTGTTGAATGCCTATCCACCGCGCTATTTTCACGCCATTCAAAGCGGCCGCCGGCTCTATTCTGCCATCCCCCTGGCAGTGACGGCTGCCGGCCTGCCTCTCTTCAACGCGGAGGACCTGTTCGCGGCGCGTGCCTTCTCCGCCGATTTTACCGGCGAAGCCTGGCGTTCCATGCTCGGTTTCCCGCAGGCGCCCCTCTGGTCACCCCAGGAAGCAGGTCGCCGCATGGCGGAGCAGGCTGCCGCCTATGACTTCTCCTTCTTCGAGTACTGGGCCAGCGATTACGCCGGCCACAAACAGGACATGGAATGGGCGCTCCGTCAACTGGAAACGCTCGATGGTCTCTTACAGGGACTTTGCGAGGCTCGCCCGGACGACCTGCTGATCCTGATCACCTCGGATCATGGAAACCTGGAAGACCTTTCCACGCGCCATCACACGCTGGCGCCTGTGCCGCTTTTGCTCATTGGCCCACCCCAGGCTCGTCAGGCCTTTCAAGATGCTCAAGACCTCACTCACCTCGCGCCGCTCATCTTGCGGCTATTGACAGGCACCGAAGAACCTGGAGGAGGGTGGACGATAGACGGTGAACAACGGACGGGTGGGCAATACGGAATGCGTTATACTTGAATAACAGCGTAACTACCGGCTCTCCAGAGATTTCTCGTTGCTTATAGCAGGTAGTTACAAAAAACTATTTCCCTGAGGTGACATATGGATACCACCATTGAAAGCATTTCAGCAATTGAAATCCTGGATTCGCGCGGCAATCCCACCCTGGAAGTCGAAGTCGTGCTGGCGGATGGGAGTTGGGGACGCGCAGCAGTGCCTTCCGGCGCCTCCACAGGCATTCACGAAGCGCTGGAACTGCGCGATGGAGATAAAGCACGCTATCTCGGCAAGGGCGTTCAGAAAGCCGTTGCCAATGTCAATGGCGTCATCGCCGAAGCATTGAGCGGCTGGGATGCGCTCGACCAGAAAGCGATAGATGCGGAACTGATCGCCTTAGATGGGACGCCGAATAAATCCCGTCTGGGAGCCAATGCCATCCTCGGCGTAAGCCTGGCGGTGGCAAAGGCGGCTGCGAACTCGCTGGGACTACCGCTCTACCGCTATCTTGGGGGCGTTTACGCTCACACCCTCCCGGTCCCTATGATGAACATCCTCAATGGGGGCGCGCATACCGCCTGGCAATCTACCGACATGCAAGAGTTCATGATCATGCCCCTGGGTGCTCCCTCCTTCGCCGAGGCACTGCGCTGGGGCGCAGAAATTTATCATGCGCTGAAAGCGGTGCTCAAAGAACATGGCTATACCACCCTGGTCGGTGACGAAGGAGGTTATGCGCCCGCCCTTTCCTCTAACCGTGAAGCCATTGAACTCATCCTGAAGGCGATTGAAAAAGCCGGTTTCAGAGTGGGGCGGGGTCAGGATGTAGCCCTGGCGCTCGATCCGGCCGCTTCTGAACTCTACGATGAAGAGACACGCACCTATCGCCTGCGCAAAGAGAACCGCTCGTTGACTTCTGAACAAATGGTAGCCTTCTGGAAAGAATGGGCGGATGCCTATCCCATCGTCTCCCTCGAAGATGGCCTGGCACAGGATGACTGGGAAGGCTGGCAACTGCTTACCCGTGAACTTGGGGATCGGCTGCAGATCGTCGCCGACGATCTGCTGGTGACCAATCCGCAACGCGTGGCGCAGGCCATTCGCCAGGGTGCCGCGAATGCGCTGCTTGTCAAGCTCAATCAGATTGGCACCCTCACCGAAACCATCCAGGCTGCCGAAGCCTGTCACCGCGCCGGCTGGCGCACCATCATCTCGCATCGTTCTGGCGAGACAGAAGATACCACCATCGCCGATCTGGCCGTCGCGCTCAACAGTGGGCAGATCAAGACCGGCGCTCCGGCGCGCTCAGATCGGGTGGCTAAATACAACCAGCTCCTGCGCATCGAAGCAGAACTCGGTGAGGCCGCGCGCTACGCCGGCTGGGGAGCCCTGCGCGCTACTGTATAACCCCAGCTTCTTAAACAGGCTCAGCTCCCGCAATTAATTCTCCTTCGATCCCTCGTAACTGTTCAGCCTTGCATCAAAACGGTTACGTTTGTCATTGCGAGGAGCGTTCTTTGCGACGAAGCAATCCCCAGGCGGTCAATCTGGCCTGATAAATGGGAGATTGCTTCGCCAGAAAACGGCTCGCAATGACATGGCTGAATCGTTACCGGTCCCTCTTCGTTGGCGGTTTCCCCAACAAGCCGCCAACGATTTTTTCCTTTGCCCTTCCCCCTCCTTGCGATCGCTGGGGATGCAGGCTTCTATCCCGTCTTGAGCCGATACGCCATTCGGAAAGTGCCCCGATTCCCCTATACGCCGTAGCTATTGCCCGGCAGCCTGGAGAT
>JAGHYK010000066.1 GCA_017743695.1 Chloroflexota bacterium | reverse complement strand
GAAGATTTTCTACCGTTACGTCGCGAGCCGCCGCAGGCGGCGAAGCGATCCCCTCCCTTGCAGGAGATTGCTTTCCCCACGCTACGCTCCACCACGCTTCGCTCGTGGCAGGCGGGACATGCGCTACGCTCGCAATGACAAGATGCAGAGGGTTCTTCATTTGCTTATGGCAGGCAGTTAAACTGTACCTCTCGTTTGATGACAAAAAGATACGCGCCCCTGGCTCTCAAACGCTCTCATTCTGGTTGTTCTTTCCCCGAAAAGCCAGCCAGAGAAAAAGCAGACTGGCAAAAATCTGCGCCACCAGACCATAGACGGGATCGAGTTCGCGGATGGCAAAGATGGCAGGGATGTTGATGGCGCTGTTCGGATAATTTGCGACCAGGGAAAACAGGTTATTCGCTGCGTGCATCCCCAGCGCCAGCTCCAGGCCATGATCGCGCAGGGTGATCCAGCTCGCCACGAGGCCGGTAAGAAAATACGAACTCATCACCAGCCAGAAGTTCTGTGAAACCTCCGGGTTGGAAAGGTGAGGCAAGGCAAAAAACAAAGCGGAAAGCAGGATCAGCAAAGGCAGATTGCGGATTTTTAATCCCAACGCCTGGAGCAAATAACCGCGGAAGAAAATCTCTTCGGTGCTGGTCTGGATGGGGATGAGGATCAGCGCCGGGAAAAGATAGCGCCACCATTCAGGCGGAAACGAGAAGCGATAGCGTCCAGGGTATAACCAGGCTTCAAGGAGCGAAACAAGAGCGATCAGGAGCAACCAGTAGCCGAACCCCTGCGCGATCCGCCCCAGGCGCGGCCGTTCAAAAGCGGTGATCAGCGTCCGGATCGGGCGTTGGTGGATGATCCGCACGGCGAGCATCGTCGCCAGCAGCCAGGGCAGGAACGAAAGCATAAAACCACTGAACACCAGCGGTGTGCTATCATCCAGCGTGGCAGGCGCAGCCGGATGCAGCGACCACTCCAGGAACAGGAAGATCGCTGCAATCCCCGATCCCAGAAAAACCCACGCACCGAGGATGAACGGCAAAGAAAGGGCGTAATGCCAGAAGGAATTTTTCCCCTCTCTGGCCACTTCCAGGAAAGGCATTCTGTTCATCGAGTGATGATTGTATCATAATGCTGCGGTCTATCCTGCTCATCCGTTGACGATTCTCATTCGCGAGAGCGTCACAGTTTGGGGACATCGCTCCCTGAGAATGCATCTGTTGGCAAAATCAGGCCATATCATCCACGAATTTTAACGAATAAACGAATGTGTGTTCCCCTTTCGTTGACGGTATCCCCCGGCAGGCGGAAAGCCTGGGGTGTGCTGTCGCCGTCCACGGTCTGTTTGTCCACTGTCGGTCGTCCTCCTTCGCTATCCAGTCTACAGCGGTCTGCCGTCTGCGGTCTGAATTCGTTTATTCGTTCCCCATTCGTTGACGGTTCTCCTTACGGGAGCCCAAGGGCTCTTTTTGCCTGACAGGATCTCCCCAACACGATACGCTCTCCACTTGCGCGAGACACATACCCGCCGATTGCGGATATAATCAGAGTGTAGCCGCCGTCCTGCCGTCCATTGTCCATCCTTCTATATTTTGGTGAAATATGAGCGACGAAAATGCATTTTCTCTCCCAAAACATAAAATTGCCCTCCTGATTGACGGAGATAATGCCCAGCCCAGCCTGCTGCCCCAAATCCTGATGGAGGCGGCGCGCTATGGCCAGGTCACCATTCGCCGCATCTATGGAGACTGGACAACTGCCAACATGAGTTCCTGGAAAGAGATGCTGAATTACTATGCCTTCCAGCCCATCCAGCAGTTCCGGTATACCGTCGGCAAGAACGCCACCGACAGCGCCATGATCATTGACGCCATGGACATCCTCCACGCCGGCGTGGTAGATGGGTTCTGCCTGGTCTCCAGCGATAGCGACTACACCCGGCTGGCCACGCGCATCCGCGAAAGCGGCATCTTTGTCATGGGCATTGGCCAGAAGAAAACCCCCAAAGCCTTCGTCAACGCCTGTGACGTTTTCGTCTATACCGAGAACCTGGAAAAGAGCGAAAGCCAGGGAGAAACCAAACCACGTCGCGAACGAAAGCAAAAGAAAGGGGGTGAACCCTCAGCCATCGCCTCCGAAAGCACGGAAAGCCGCCAGTCCTCGGAAAGCCCCGAAAGTAGCGAACAGGTCGAAAATCCGGAGAATGATCCCCTGCCCTTGTTGCGCAAGGCCTATGAAATGGCCGCTCGCGAGGATGGCTGGGCGCGTCTGGATGCCATGGGCAGCGCCCTGTATCAGCTCGATCCAGGCTTCGATCCCCGCACCTACGGCCACCGTCAGCTCTCACGCCTGGTCGGCAGCCTGAAAGAAGTCTTTGAAATGCGCACCCATGAGATTGATGGCTCGACGCTCTTCTACGTGCGCCTGCGCGAGAACCTCTGAGAATATGCTATAATTCGCACAGATGTTCTATGTCAGTGAACTATCAGCAGGTTTACTCGAAGATACGTGAGATCCGCAGTCAGGCGCAAGCGCATCAGGAAACGCTGCGCCAGCGGCGCGAAGAAGCCCGACGTCTGCTGGAAACCTTCGACCAGGAGACGGACTGGCTGCGCGAACGCCTGGAGGAAACGCTGAAGGTCTATCCCGATCTGCGCTGCGCCATCCCGCTGGAGCACTCACTGACCGCGCGCCACCCCCTCCCCCAAACCCCTCCTCCGGAGCACACGCTGCTGGCGGCTGACGGCTCCCAGATCGCGCCGGACCGCCACGCCGCCGTGCTTTTTGCCCTGATCAACATCGGGCTGATCCGTCTCCAACCAGGTTCTGGCCAGGCGCCCTTTATCTTCACCGAAAGTCAGCTCCTGTTCGATGAAGAACTCTATGAAGACGGCGACCTCCTGAGCGACGGGATGCTGGCCATGCGTCGCGATCTGCGGGAACGCGCCTTGCTCGTAGAACATGCACAAAAATCGCCCAGGCCGGCCATCGCGCTCACCGATGGCCCATTGGAGCTATGGGGATTGACAGAGGCAGAAAGCACAGATAGCTATCGTCGCGCCCTCGAAGAATACCTGCGCCTCCTGAGAAGCCTGCGAGGGGAAAATGTGATCCCGGCAGGCTACGTAGATAAGCCGATG
This sequence comes from Chloroflexota bacterium, assembly GCA_017743695.1. GTDB lineage: Bacteria > Chloroflexota > Anaerolineae > Anaerolineales > Villigracilaceae > 630D-37. The sequence continues at coordinate 9,381 of JAGHYK010000066.1, read as the reverse complement.
GCCAACCTGGTGGTGCGTCTGTTAGAGATCGCCACCCTCCCGACCGAAAAACTCAAAGATGCGAAATCAAGCTATCCGCTGCGAGGGGTGACGGATCGCTGGCTGTTCGGGGAGCGCGGCCGCCCCCTGTTGCGCGCCGGAGAACGCTCGGCGGTCTTTGGATTGCAATCGCAATCACGCCAGTTCTATCGCGAGGAGATCGCCCTGCACTTCTTCTACCTGAACGTCGGCGATGATGAACACCCCTGGCCGGTGCGCGTCGAAATACCGGCCTGGGTGGCCGAAGATCCAACCCTGCTCAACCTGCTCCATGCAGCGCTGGTGGATCAGTGCCGCCAGATGGGCACGCGCCCCTTCCCCTACCTGCTCCATCGCGCCCATGAGATCGCCCTGGTTAGCTATGAGGATAAAAGGCAGATCGAAAACTGGCTGGCCATCGAGCAGCGCAGCATGGGATGGGAAACCGATGAAGATTCAGCCAAGCGAATTTCAAAAGAAGGGAGCTACAGGTGATGGGAAGCGCAATCGAAGTGGGTCGTCTGCTACGGGCCAGCAGCCGCGAATTCGTCGCCGGATGCCGCGTCTCCCAGCTCAACGCGCCAGCCTTCGGCGCGCTGGTGAGCGTCCCCCTGCGCGCTGACGAACAGCTCTACGGGCTGATTTACGACATCCAGATCGCAGATGATGGCCTGGTACGTCAACTGGTGACTTCCGAAAACGTGAGCGACGAGGTGATCCGCGACAATCGCGAACGGCGGATTGTGCCGGTGGAAATGTCCGTACTCGCTGTTGGTTATGCGCAAAATGGACAGATACGCTATCTCTTGCCCCCGCGCCCTCCGCTGAGCCTGGACGCGATCTACCTCTGCGATCCAGACGAAGTGCGCCGCTTCACTTCGGGCAATTTAGGCTACTTCCGTCACATCCTGCGCGCCCATGATACCCTGCCCGTCGGCGAGCTTCTGGCCTCGCATCTCCATCAGGCCGCCGGCACCCAGGCAGACCCGCAAGCCTGGCTGCAACGGGCGGTGCAGGAGATCATCACCCTGCTGCGCGATGATTACGCAACGCTGATGGAGGTGCTGAGCGCCTTGCGCGAGGTCATCGCCTGAATGGGCGAAAGAAAGGAGATTACCGCCATGGAAGGGAATACCATCGGTTATCTGGTCAGCGGCAGCCTGAAGGAAAACTTCCAGGTGCGCCTGACGGTCCCCCCCACGGAGATTCAGGAGGGCGCGTTTGTGGTCATTGAAACCGAAGAGCGGTTGTTTTATGGCCTGATCACCGACCTGCGCCTGGGAGCTACCGATCCGCGCTTTGCGGATGAACAGAGCGAAATGCGCCTCCCTCCCCTGCTGGCCCAGGCGTTGCACGGCCAGACGCTCTTCACCACAGCGGAAGTATTGCCGGCGCTGATGCTGGAGCGCGGCCCCGATCCGGCCTCACCGGCCTATCAGGCCTGGCAACAGGCACATCCCACTCCTGCCGGGCCGATACCGGTGAAGACCGTGCCGCCGCATCATGCCCCGGCACGTCTGGCAACCGCCGGCGACATTGCCGAAATCTTCGGCAAGCCCGATGACAGGCACTTCATCATCGGCTACACGCGTGAGCAGGGGCACCCGGTGACCATTGACCTGGAAAAATTCGTCCAGCGCTCCGCGGGCATCTTCGGCGCTACGGGAACGGGCAAGTCCTTCCTGACGCGCATCCTCCTGGCCGGCCTGATCAACTACAATCAAACATCGCTGCTGGTACTGGATATGCACAGTGAATACGGCTACGACGACGTGGCCTCGGACACGAAGGAGCGCGTCACCGGCCTGAAGACGAAGTTCCCCGCCCGCGTTCTGGTCGTCGGACTCGGACGCGGCACCCTCATCCATGAACAACCCCCGGATTTCCACCTGGAACTGGCCTACTCCGACATCCACACCAGCGACATCGAGCTACTGGCGCGGGAACTCAACCTGCGCGAAACCGCGCCGACCGTCCTCCAGGCGCTTGAAAAGTCGTTCGGGCGGGAATGGCTGCTGAAGTTCAAGGAAATGAATCGAGAGGAGATCGAGGAAGAGGACGAGAACGGGAAAGTGCACCGCGTGCCACATCCGGAAAGTGTCGCAGCCTGGGCGGATGACACGGGAGTCAACCGGATGGCTGCTGAATCGCTTCACGATAAGCTACGCCGTATCTTCAACAAGGCATACCTGGTTGAAAGACCGGCCAGCGATAGCCTGGGGCAAATCATCCAGGCCCTGGCAAACGGCCAGCACGTGATCCTCTCTTTCGGCAAGCACGATGAAGACCTGGATTACCTGCTGGTGAGCAACGTGCTCTCGCGGCGCATCCGTGAGGAGTGGGAAAAGCGCACGGACGAATTTCGTTCCGGCAAGAGCAAGGTGGAGCCGCGCCCGCTGGTGATCGTCGTTGAGGAGGCGCACAAGCTCCTCAACCGCGAGCTGGCCGGCCAGACCAGCTTCGCCCGCATCGCCCGCGAGATGCGCAAGTACTACGTCACCCTGCTGATTATTGACCAGCGCCCCTCGCAAATTTATGACGAGGTCATGTCACAGTTAGGCACGCGCATTTCCGGCTGGCTGGGCGATGAGGACGACATCCACGCGGTGCTGGCAGGGCTGGCCGGACGTGACGCCTTGCGCGGGATGCTGGCGCGCCTGCAGCCGAAGGAGGAAGTGCTCCTGCTGGGATGGGGTATCCCGATGCCCATCCCTGTACGTTCACGACGTTACGATGCCCAATTCTGGAAGGAGTTGCTCTCCGAACGGAAACGAACAACCGAAGAAAAGCTCGCCGAGTTGATGCCATGAGGGAAAAACATGGAAGAATGGAACACATTTGAAACCTTCGATCAGGAAAATGAGAAGAAGAAAAAGCGCCGCACCTGGATCGCCTGTGGCGTGATCGCGCTCCTCCTGCTCTGTGCAGCCTGCGCCGTGGGTGGGACCGGTATCCTGGCACTTTTCAGCCCGCCGCAAAACCTGAACGTGACGATCATCGCCCAGCCTGAAGTGACTGCCGGTGAAGCATTCGACCTGGAGGTGCGCCTGCAAAACAATGGCAACCGCCCGATCACCATCTCCAGCATTTCGCTGCCGAAATCAGAGTTAATCACCGTTCTGGCCTCTTCGCCTGCCTCACAGGGACAAACCGATCTGGGCGATAAAATCGAGTACACGTTTTCCCTTCCTCTCGCGCCGGGCGAGACGCGCGCCGTGAGCTTCCGGCTGCGCGCCAGTGGAAGCGGGAAGTATAGCGGGGAAATCGAAGTCTGGGTGGGCACCCACGCCTCGTATCATCCCTTCCAGATCGCGCTCCAGGCAGCGCCCACCGAAGCCGCCCCTTCGACGATTGAGGCGCTTTCGCGCTCCGTGGTGCAGATCATCGCCCTCGTGGATGTGAATGGCGAAGAGATCGAAGGCTGGAGCGGCTCCGGGACGATCATCTCCAGCGATGGGCTGATCCTGACCAACGCGCACGTGGTGCTCTCCGACCGCTACTATAAGGTGAAAAAACTCCTGGTAGCACTGACGACCTCCGCAGACAGGCCGCCGGAGCGCAAGTATTTCGCCGAAGTGATGCAAGCCGATGAGGCGCTGGACATCGCCGTCATCCGCATTCACCAGGACTTGAGCGGCAACCCCGTAGACAGGACAACCCTTCGCCTGCCAGCGGCGCGCCTGGGAGATTCGGATGCCCTCCAGTTAGGGGATCCGTTGATCATTATCGGCTATCCGGGGATCGGAGGGGAGACGATCACCGTGACCAGGGGGGAGGTCGCCGGCTTCACCAGCGAAAGCGGGGTGGGCAACCGGGCGTTTATCAAGACTTCGGCCACCATCGCCGGGGGCAACAGCGGCGGCATGGCGGCGAATGCAAAAGGCGAGTTGATCGGCATTCCGACCCAGGTGGGCGCCGGCGAGACAGGTAATGTTGTGGATTGTCGTCCGCTGGCTGATACGAATCGCGATGGTCAGATTGACGATCGCGATGCCTGTGTGCCGGTGGGCGGCTTCCTCAACGCCTTGCGCCCGATCAGGCTGGCCATGCCCTACATCGAGGCAGCCCGACGCGGCGAGGTGAATTTCGTGGAGAAGACGCCCGAAGAAACTCCCCTGACCTCCAGCGGGCGCGAGATCTTCCGGGATGATTTCTCCTCATCACGCTCCGGCTGGCCAAGCGGCGGCGATCAGGATTACCAGGTGGGTTACGCCGCCGGGGCATACAGCATCCGGGTCAAGAGCAAGAACATTCTGGCCTGGGCCACCCATGACACGCAATTCACCGATGGCGAAATCACGGTAGAGGCGCGGGTGATGGACTCGGTCGGCGATGGGGAGTATGGGATCATTTGTCGCTACCAGGACGCAGGTAACTTCTATTTCTTCCTCATTTCAGAAGATGGTTATTTTTCCATCCAGAAGTTTGAAAAGAATGAACAGCAAATCCTGTTTGACTGGGAGCATCTGACAGGGATCGATCCCGCAGGGCCAAACCGCATCACAGCCATCTGCGTGGGGAACAAACTGCAGCTGGCGGTCAACGACTACATCCTGGCCACCGCTTACGATGATTCCTTCCAGAGCGGCAACATCGGCCTGATTGCCGGCACCTTCAGCGCACCCGGCCTGCGCGTGACCTTTGACAACCTGGTGGTGAAGGAAAGGTAGTAAAATCAGGCACACAGCATTGCGGAGAATTAAACCGATGGAGTTTGTTCGCCAACCTCGTACGTTTTTGCTTCTGGAAGATGCCTCTCCTGCCCTGGAAATCGCTCACGCCGTCCATTGAGATTCAAGTTCAGCCCCTGCAAGGAATTTCCAACGTTGAGGTTACTGCAAAAAGGAAAAATCGAACCACGAAGACACGGAGACACGAGGATAAGTACATAAAACTGTTGCGTTTGTCATTGCGAGGAGCGTTCTTTGCGACGAAACAATCCCCAAAGCGGTCAATCTGGCCTGATAAATGGGAGATTGCTTCGCCAGAAAACGGCTCGCAATGACATGGCTGAATGTTAAGGGGAACTTTGTGACTTCGTGTCTTCGTGGTAAAACTTCAGGATTTTTGCAGGATACTGTATCATTCGTTCAGGAAATTCGCAGCAAGTCGCCCAACCCCCAACCTCGCTTGCGGGGCAAGGGTCCCTAACCCTGCTTGCGGGGAAGGAACCCCCAACCCCGTTTACGGGGCAGGGGTCCCTAACCCCGCTTGCGGGGAATGGGGTCTGGCTACCACAAGCCATGAAAAACCATCCATCTCCTGTCATTGCGAGCGAAGCAAAGCAATCTCCTGGCCGATATGGGGATTGCTTCGCCGCCTGCGGCGGCTCGCAATGTAACGGTAGAAAATCTTCTACCGCAACGTAGAAAATTTTCTACCGCAACAAAGATGGATAGCTGGCGGGCAGCTGGCAGGTAATTACCTTTCACTCATTGCAATCGCAGGCGGGCGTCCAGGGCCAGGATGCCCTGGGGGAGAACGTAGAGGGGGTTGATCTCGAATTCAACGATGCGCGGGAAACGCGCCAGGAGCCAGGAGACGGCGATCAGGGCCTGCTGCACCGCAGCATGATCGAGAGGCGGCTGATGGCGAAAGCCCCAGAGGGCACGCCCCGCCCAGGTACGACGCAGGAGATGTTCCGCAGCAAGGGTATCCAGCGGAGCATAGCCAAAGACCGTATCGCGCCGCGATTCTACCTCTACCCCTCCCTCGCCAAAGAGCACAAACGGCCCCAGCGATGGATCGCGCACCCCACCGAGGATCACTTCACGCCCCCCACTGACCTGACGCTGCAGATAGACCCCCTCCAGTCGCGCCGAGGGGAAACGCTGCCCGATCCGCGCCATCATCTCGTGAAAGGCTCGCACAGCCTGTTCTTCGTCCTGCAAGTTCAGGATCACCCCACCCACATCCGACTTGTGCAGAATGTCAGGGGAGGCGATCTTCATCACCAGGGGAAAGCCCAGCGCCTGCGCCCCCTGACGTACTTCGTCCAGGCTGCGCGCCAGGCGGATCGGGGCGAAGGGGATGGAAAGCGCCGCAAGAAGGGGCGAGAGCTGCTCCAGGGAAAGCCACCCCGAAGGCCCTGCTTCAAGGACAGCAGAGAGCTGCGGGTCCAGGGGAGGAGGCGCAGACGGAGACCGCAAGGATGCGCCAGCCCGGCCCACCAGGGCAGATCGCCGCGCCAGGGCAGCCAACACGTCCGCCGCTTCTTCCGGAAAAGGATAAACTGGAACCGCAGCAGCCTGAAATCGCTTGTGCGCCTCCTGGACCTGCGATCCACCCATCAGAGCAATGACCACCGGCTTGGGCATCGGCCTGAGGAGCGAGAGGAGCGCTTCGGCAACCGATTCCGCCGCATACATCGGCGGCGGCGGAAGGATGACCAGCACGCCATCCACACTGGAATCTTCCAGAAGCAGGCGCAACGCCTGCGCATATTGCTGCGGAGAGGCAGAGGCGAGCATGTCCACCGGGTTGCGCAGGCTGGCAGCCGGGGGGAGGAAGGAGCGCAAGGCCTGCACCGTGTGCTCCTGCAAAGAGGCCAGCTCCAGGCCGCGCCGCTCAAGGGCATCCGCCGCAAGCACGCCAGGGCCACCGGCGTTGGTCAGGATGGCGATGCGCGACCCGGATAGAGGGGGCAGGGTTTCAAAGGCACGCGCCCAGTGAAAAAGTTGTTCGCCGCTTTCCGCACGAAGCAGGCCAGCCCACTCAAAGGCCGCCTCAAAGAGTGCGTCCTCCGTCGCCAGGGCGCCCGTGTGAGAGGCCGCGGCGCGTTGACCGGCCGGCCCGCGCCCGGCCTTGAGCACCAGCACGGGACAGCGCGAGGAAACCTCACGGGCCACCTGTAGAAAATGCTCGCCATCCTTAAGGCTCTCCAGATACAGGGCAATGACGCGGGTCTCCGGATGCGCTGCCAGCAGCGGAAGGAAATCGCTCTCCTTGAGATCGGCCTGATTGCCCAGGCTGATCAGGCGCGAGAAGCCGATCCCCTGCGCCCGTGCCCAATCTATGATGGCCGCTGCGAAGGCGCCAGATTGAGAAAGAAAAGCGATCCCACCCGGTAGCGGCATGGGCGTTTGGAGAAAGGTGGTATCCAGCGGAAGATGCGTATCTATGAGGCCAATGCAGTTCGGGCCAAGCAGGCGCATTCCGCTGGCAGACGCGATCTCCAGACAGGCCGCCTCCAGGGCGGCGCCGGCAGCGCCGCTTTCGCTGAAGCCCGAGGAGATGATGATGGCTGCGCGAATACCCCGCGCCGCACAGGCACGCAACGCCTCCGGTGTGAGTTCCGCCGGCAGGATCAGCACCGCCAGGTCAGGGACTTCGGGGAGGTCTTCCAGACGGGTGTAGAGCGGAAGACCAAACAGTTCGCCAGGCCGCTGGGAGACGAAGTAGAGGCGTCCCGGATAACCGCTTTGAACCAGGTTGCGGGCAATTCCATAGCCGAGTTTTTCGGGGTGGGTGGAGGCGCCGATCAGCACCACGCTGCGAGGAGAAAAGAAGGCTTCCAGGCTCATGGACTGTCTCCCATCACCAGTTTCGCGCACCAGCCAGAAAGGCCTTGCCACTCATCGGTCGTTTGCCGGCTGGCTGTACTTCTTCCAGGATGAGCAATCCCTGGGCAGTGCCCATGGCCGGCCATCCCTGCCAGCGATAGCGCGCGCCCGGCGCCCCTTGTTCCCCTTCGACCACGCGCGCCCGCAGCACTTTGAGCGGCTGATCTTCCCACAGAAACCAGGCGCCAGGCCAGGAATGGAAGGCACGCACGCGACGTTCCAGCTCCCGAGCCGGGCGGGAGAAATCCAGCAGCCCATCCTCTTTTTTGAGCAGGGGCGCATAGGTCACGCCCTCCTGCGGCTGCGGACGGGGAACGATCTCGCCCCGGAGATAGCGCGGCAGGGTTTCGAGCAGCAGGGTCGCTCCCAGCGCGGCCAGCTTTTGGGAGAGGCTCTCATCCGTCTCATCGGATGCCAGCGGCAACGCCCGCTGTGAGAGGATGGGGCCGGTATCCAGGCCTTCATCCATTTTCATGATCGTCACGCCACTCTCCGCATCTCCGTGCAGGATGGCATACTGGATCGGGGAGGCGCCCCGCCAGCGGGGAAGCAGAGAAGCGTGGATGTTGAGGCAGCCCCAGGGCGGCAGGTTCAAGACCTCGGGGCGCAAAATCTGACCATAAGCGGCCACGACGATCAGATCAGGATTCCAGCGACGGAGTTGCTCCACCGCCTGCGGTTCGCGCAGTCGCTGCGGCTGAAAGACGGGCAGGCCAAGCTGCTCCGCCAGCACCTTCACCGGTGGAGGGGTCAGGCGCTGCCCGCGACCGGCCGGGCGATCCGGCTGCGTGACGACGCCCACCACCTGATACTGCTCCGCCAGCGCCCGCAGCGCGGGCAGGGCGAATTCTGGCGATCCCATGAAGACGATGCGCGTCATCGGCTTAGCTCCCGACCGGCCTGCGACGACGCTCCTGCGCGATCATCTCCGCGGCAAAGATGGCTAAGGCCATCCAGACCAGGCTAAAGCCGAGGAGATGGTGCCGGTTAAACGGCTCATGATAGATCAAGACGCCGATCAGGAATTGCAGCGAGGGGGCAATATATTGCATCAGGCCGATGGCGGAAAGAGGGATACACCGGGCAGCAGAGGCAAACATCAACAGGGGAACGGTGGTCACCAGGCCGGCCGCCAGGAGCAAAAGGGTGGTCCTGGTATCTGTATGCAGGAAGGTGGCCCGGCCTTGAATCTCTTCGTAGAGCAGATAGGCAAGCGCCGGCAGGAAGAGGATGGCCGTCTCCAGGCTCAAGCCATGGAGCGAATTCAGCGGGGCAAGCTTCTTCACCAGGCCATAGAGCGCAAAGGTAAACGCCAGCGTGAGCGCGATCCAGGGCACACGGCCATACACCAGGGTCAGATAAAGCACGCCGGCCGCGGCCAGCAGGATCGGCAGCCATTGGAGGGGACGCAAACGCTCACGCAAGACCACGACGCCCAGGAAGACGCTCAGCAGGGGATTGATGAAATATCCCAGGCTGGTTTCTACGATGTGGCCGGTGTTGACGCCCCACACATATACCAGCCAGTTAACCGAGATGAGCAGAGCCGCCAGGAGATAGTAGCGACGGGTCTGCGAATGGCTCAAATAGTTCCAGAAAACGCCTACCTGACCGCTGAACGTCAGCACGCTCAAGAGGGTCAGAAAAGACCAGATGATGCGATGACCGATCAGCTCAATGGCTGAAACCTGATGTAAAGCCTTCCAGTAGATGGGGAAAATTCCCCAGATGGTGTAGGCGCCCAAAGCGTAGAGAAAACCCTGTCGTTGCATCTTTTACTCCATATTTTGAGGACGGATGG
>JAGHYK010000065.1 GCA_017743695.1 Chloroflexota bacterium | reverse complement strand
ATAGACGACACGTTCGTCGCGCAGGCTCTCTAAATACTCGCGACCGTTCATGGGGCGAGCAGCGGCGACAGGCGTCTCCAGGACTGGGGCGCGTACTGCCACAGACATATTCAGACCTCCTTTGTTGAAAGCAGACTCCGAAAGCGATGCCGTGGGACTATCATATCCTATCGAAAAGGGCGGTGTCGATAGCGCAATTCGGAATATCCGAACAGAGGGCGACTTTTTTTGGTATCCTAACCGGTTGGGTCAGCAGGGACATGAAGCGATCGTTGAGAAACGACTTCTTTGAAGAAGGAGTGACGCCGCTGCAAAAAGGGTAGTCAAGAGCCTGAGCGTCCTGCTCCAAACGGGAGAATCCTGGTATAATTCCGGAAAACTTTTCGGAGGAAAACGGAATGTTCCGTAAGAACACGCCTCACCTGCAAATCCCTCTGACCGGCCACGGCGACGAACTGCCCCACAGGGCGAAGAAGCCCCCTCGGCCCGTTAGGTCGCCCATTCCAGAAAGGATAAGCCGATGAAAAAGCAACCCGTCCTCTGGTTTTACATCCTGGCTTTTGCCCTTTCCTGGCTGGGCTGGCTGCCAATGGTGGCCGGTTTGCGGGGGGTGGCGCCGTTTGGGCATCCGCGCTTCCAGGTTTTGCTGCTGCTGCCTGCCGTCGGTCCGGCGCTGGCGGCGGCCGTGGTGACGGCGGCCAACGACGGCAAAACGGGCGTTGACCGTCTGTTGCGGCCGCTGGGGCAATGGCGGGTGGGGGCCATCTGGCTGATGCTGGCCGTCATCGCCCCGGCCCTGCTCCTTCTGGCCGGCCGAATCGTGACCCGAGCCTTGGGCCTGGCGGCGACAGTCGCCTCACCGGGCAGCAACATTGCCGGCATGGTGATGGCCACGTTGGTGATGTCCCTTTTCGCCAACACCGGGGAGGAGGTCGGCTGGCGCGGCTTTGCCCTGCCGCGCTTGCAGAAAAACCATAGTGCCCTTCTGGCCACGGGGGTGGTGGGCGTTTTGTGGGGACTCTGGCATCTGCCGCTCTTCTTTTGGCAGGGGCATCCGATGGCCGCTTATCCCTTTGGCTCCTGGTTCATCGGCACGGTGGCGTTGGCTTTCATCTACACTTGGTTGTACAACGGCACCCGTGGTAGCCTGCTCGTCGTCACGCTCTTTCACGTGCTCACGAACACGTTCGGTGTCCTTATCCCAGGCGTGTCCGTCACGGCGCTGACCATCGTGTACGTCGTGGTGGCCCTGGGCCTGGTGGCCGTTTTCGGGCAGGAGAATCTGGCCCGGCATGAAAGGGTGCGTGCGGGCTAACCTGCCCTGCGCCCCACCTGCGGCGCGGCGGCTGAGGCATGAGCCACCGGATGGCATTGACACGCGGCCGACCAACGGAGGCATGAGCGAACGGATATGAATACCCTCGAAACCTATCGGAAGATTCACCTGCTGGCGCCGGAATTTGCCCGCTTCATCCGTCAGGCTGTCAGGCAGGCGCACAATGAAGCCGAATTCGAGCGCCAGATGAACAACGAAATCGAGCGTCTGGCCGGACAATTGGGGACGCCACTGCTCTTTCGGGAGCAGTACACCCTGGCCACCGGCCGCGCCGATGCCGTGTACAACCGCCTCGTCATCGAATACGAACCGCCCGGCTCGCTGCGGGACCATCTGAGCCATCAGCACACGGCGCACGCTGTGCGGCAGGTGAAAGAGTACATCGAGGGCCTGGCCAAAGCCGAGCGCCACGACCGCGATCGCTTGCTGGGGGTGGCCTTCGATGGGCACTACTTCATCTTTGCTCGTTACCATCAGGGGCATTGGATCGTCGAGCCGCCGTTGGAGGTCAACGAGGCCTCCTGCGAGCGTTTTCTGCGTTCGCTCTTCTCGCTTGCCTCCGGCCGCGCCCTCATCCCCGAAAACCTGGTCGAGGATTTCGGCAATCAGAATGTCCTCAGCCAGCAGGTGACCGGCGCGCTTTATCGGGCGTTGGAGCAGCATCCCAATAGCCTGACGGCGCGCCTGTTTGAGCAGTGGCAACTGTTCTTCGGCGAGACCGCCGGCGCCGAGGCTGCCGCCGGCAAACTGGCCCACCGCTCCGAACTGCGCGCGTTTCTCAAGGGCATGGGGCTTAAGCCCGAAAACGCCGACCTGCCGCGTTTCTTCTTTGCCCTGCAAACCTATTTCGCCTTCATCGTCAAAAACATCGCCCGCCTGGTGCTCCAGGCGTACGCCGCCGGCGGCCTGGGCGCTACGCCCCTGACCACCGTCGCCGGGCTGCAGGGCAGAGCATTGCAACGGGAACTGCAAAAATGGGAAGAGGGCGATTTTTACCGGGCTTTGGGTTTGAAAAACCTCCTGGAAGGCGATTTCTTTGCCTGGTACCTGCATGCCTGGGATGCCGACGTGGAGGTCGCGCTGCGCCAGGTGTTGCAGCGCCTGGCCGAGTACAACCCCGTCACCGTTCAGGATGACCCGCTTTCGGCGCGCGACCTGCTCAAGAAACTCTACCACTACCTGCTGCCGCGCGAGATCCGCCACGATCTGGGCGAGTTCTACACGCCCGATTGGCTGGCCGAACGCCTGCTGGCCCAGTTAGGCGAGCCGCTCTTCCAGATGCCCAAACCCGGCGCGCGCATTCCCACACCCAATAAGCGCCTGCTGGACCCGGCCTGCGGCTCTGGCACCTTTCTCATCCTGGCCGCCCGCGCCCTCAAGGCCAACTGCTTCCAGGCTGGCCTGGCCGAAGCCGATACGTTGGAGGTCATCCTGAACAGCCTGGCCGGCCTGGACCTGAATCCCCTGGCCGTGATGGCTGCCCGCGTCAATTTCCTGCTTGCCATCGCCGACCTACTTCCCTATCGCCGCCGTGAGGTGGAGATCCCCATCTACCTGGCCGATAGCATTCTCACCCCCGCCGAGGGCAAAGAACTCTTCGACCAGGGCCGCCGCATTCTGGAGACCGCCGTCGGCGCCCTGCCCATCCCCGCCGCCGTTGACACCCGCGCCGAGATGGAACGCCTGACCGACCTGCTCGAAGCGTACGTGCGCGGCGGCTTCGCGAGCGAGGTCTTCCTGGAGCGCTGCCGCGCCGAATTGCCCGACCTGAGCGAACAGGATGAGGCAACGTTGCGCGACCTGTTCGAGACCCTGCGCGGCCTGCACCAGCAAGGGCTGGACGGCATCTGGGCGCGCGTGGTCAAAAATGCCTTTATGCCGCTCTTTTTAGAACCCTTTGACTACGTGGTCGGCAACCCGCCCTGGATCAACTGGGAGAGTTTGCCGCAGGGGTATCGCCAGCGCGTGGCTCCGCTGTGGCAAAAGTACGGCTTGTTCCAACACAAGGGCTTTGATGCCATCCTGGGAAAGTCGAAAGACGACATTTCAGCACTGATGACGTATGTGGCCGCCGACCGCTACCTGAAACCCGGCGGCAAGTTGGCCTTTGTCATCACCCAGAGCGTCTGGAAGACCAGCGGCGCCGGGCAGGGCTTCCGGCGCTTTCGCCTGGGCGAGGCGGGGGAACACCTGCAGGTCGTGCACGTCGATGACCTCAGCCGCCTGCAGGTCTTCGAGGGTGCCAGCACGCGCACCAGCGTTTTCGTGCTGCGCAAAGGCGAAGCCACCCGCTATCCCGTCCCCTACACCTACTGGCAGAAGACCAGCCGGGGCCAGGGCCTGGATTACGACAGCACACTGGAAGAAGTGTTGCAGCAGACCCGCCGTCTGCAATTCCAGGCCGCGCCGGTGGACAGGCATGACCCCACCAGCGCCTGGCTGACCGCCCGTCCGCGCGCCCTCACCGCCATTCAAAAGGTGCTGGGGCCATCCGAGTATCAGGCGCGCGCTGGCGTAACCACCTGGGCCAACGGCGTCTACTGGCTGGAGAAAATCGCCGCCCGCCCCGATGGGCTATGGGTGGTGCGCAACCTGACCGAGGGGGCAAAGCGCGAGGTCGAATCGGTGACGGTAGAACTTGAACCCGACCTGCTCTACCCCTTGCTGCGCGGGCGGGATGTGCGGCGCTGGCAGGCCCAGCCTTCGGCCTATATTCTGGTGACGCATTTACCGGATGCCAGACTGAATGCGATCCCGGTCAAAGAGTTGCAAACCCGCTACCCCAAAACCTGGGCTTACCTCAAGCGCTTCGAAAAAGAACTGCGCGAGCGCTCCGGCTTTCAGCGTTACTTCACCCGCAAACAGGGCCAGCAGGTGATTGAGACCGGGCCATTCTATTCCATCTTCAACGTCGGCGAGTACACCTTCGCCCCGTGGAAGGTGGTGTGGAGAGAACAATCTGCCTGGTTTACCGTTGCTGTGGTCAACGAACAGGAGCAAAAATGTATCGTTCCTGACCATAAACTCATGTTGATAGATTGTCCAAGCGAAGAGGAAGCCTTTTATCTCGCAAGTGTCTTGAACAGTTCGCCGACAACGTTAGCAGTATGGGCATATTCGATCTCCATTCAACAAACAACGCATATCACCGATAAGATTGCTGTTCCCCGCTTTGACGCCCAAAACCCTACCCACACCCATTTGGCGGCGCTCTCCCAGGAGGCGCATCAGGTCGCTCCGGCGGCCTATGCCGGCGACGCTGCTGCCCAACGCCGCCTGGCGGCCATCGAAGCCGAGATAGACGGCCTGGCGGCGCGCCTGTGGGGTCTGACGGACGAGGAACTGGCGGAGATTCGAGCAAGTTTGCAGGAGTTGAAGGGATGGTAGTACATTACTTATGATTCACCCTTCAATGGCGAGGAAAACATGCACCTGATGTACATTGACGATTCCAAAGATGAGCAAATTTGTGTGTTTTCGGCACTAGCGGTTCCCATAGATCAATGGCATGCTGCTTTTCATCAGATTCGCGATTTCCGCCGCTCGTTGCGTAAAGCATACGGTATTTACGTATACAAAGAACTGCACGCCTGGAAGTTCGTCTCCGGCCGTGGGCGTCCCTCGGATCGCGTTGTGACCAAGGGACAACGGGCAGCCATATTCATAGACACGCTCAAGCTATTGGCTGCTCTGCCGGGTGTGAGATTGTTCAACGCGGTTTTTCCCCGCAAGCAAGACGAACGAGCATTCGAGTGGATGCTCAACCGTATAAATCGAACACTGCAGGCCTGGGGAAGCCACGCCGTCCTGGTTTGCGACCAGGGTAAGGAGATTGCGTATACTCGGATGGTCCGGCGCATGTATGTGTACAACCCCATCCCCAGCCAATTTGGGCACTGGTTGGGTACCGGTCAGTCCTGGAAGAACATCCCTTTGGATCGGATCGTAGAAGACCCGTTCTTCAAGGACTCTGCACAATCGTATTACATCCAACTGGTTGACTTTGCCGCCTATGCGTTACTAAGACGAGAACGGCCAGTGGCTTCTAAAACGCACTATGGTTTAGACAAAGCATTTGAACTCCTTTCACCTATCCTTGTCCGAGAAGCCACGCGCAAGGATCCAGATGGCATTATCCGGCCATAAAAAAGCCCCTTACGGGGCTTTGAGCAGGACCTACATCCGTCACTATAGACGGGTTCGGACCTGCACTTATAGTGTACTGGAGAACGCATACAAAGTCAATCCTGAGAAAAGGAAAAAACCTTATGCCCAATCCCCTCAGCCGCTCTACCGTGCGTTGCACGCACCGGTCGAAAACACCCAGGTGCTACTGGCTACCCCACCGAACGGCCACGGACAAGTTGGTGATTCGCTCTACCGCCCGCCTGTGGGGCCTGACGGACGAGGAACTGGCGGAGATTCGGGCAAGTTTGCAGGAGTTGAAGGGGTAACCCTATGCATCTCAACCGTCTACAGATTCACCATTTTCGCAGTCTTTACCAGGTGGAACTGGAGCTCAAGCCATTGACCATCCTGATCGGCCCAAACGCCAGCGGGAAGTCGAACCTCTTCAAAGCCCTGCGTTTCCTGCACGACGCCATCGCCGGCGACCGCCTGGAATGGCAGGCTTACGACAACCAGATCGATCATCTGCTCTGGTACGGCGTGGATGAGTACGGCAATCGTCCCGAGACCGTGGCGTTTACCTGCGAATTCGGTTCAGTCGATAGGCCACTAGGGCGTTATCAGGCGACCTTGCGCTGCAAAGACTATATCAGGGTAGAGACAGAGGAATTGGCCGTAAACTTGCCTCGAGAGCAAAGACTGTCCACCTATTTCCAACGTCGTGGAGAAAAAATTCGGCAACATATCGGTCAGCGCGGCATTCCTCTCAAGCAGCCTTACACATCCAATGCGCCTTCATCCCGCACACTGACGTTACGTGAGGCAGGGCCTAATTTGCAACTCCCCCCGGCTCAAGCTCTCTACCGTCACATCACAGGATGGCGCTTTTTTGACATCACGCTCTACCACGCGCGGCAGGAAGCCTCTATTCCCCAGTATCCAGAAGAGGTTCCCCCGCTGGCAAATGACGGCTCTAACCTGAGCGCCTTCCTCTACGCCCTCTGGCGCTTGCGGCCCGACGATTTTGATACCATCGCCGGCTTGCTCTCGGAATTCATTGAACTTCCTGACAAGCTGCTGGTAGAGCACGACTCAGAACGCGGGGGACAGAATGCCCGCTACGCCTTTATTGAAGCACCCTTTGGCGAGGCCCGTCCTGTTCCGCCCCAGAGCGTTTCCGATGGGACGATCCGTTTGCTGGCCTATCTGGCGTTGCTTCTCGGAGATCGTTCCGTTTCTCTGGCTTGCCTGGAAGAACCGGATCAAGGCCTTCATCCCCGTCTCATGCTCTATCTGGCCGATATCCTCCGCCAGGCAGTGGCATTACCCCAGGACGAAGAGGACCGCCCTTCGTCCGATGGGAATAACCTTAATCTCACGCCTCAAATTCTGATCACCACCCATAGCCCTGAGTTTATGGACTGCTTTGACCTGAAAGAGGAACGAGACTACTTGCAGGTCTACATCGTCGAACGTGACGAACTGGGCAGAACGGTGTTCATCTCGGCCACGGCCGAGGAATTTGCTCCCTGGTTGGAAAAGTATCGGCTCGGTGAAGCCGTGCGACGCCGCTTTGTGTGAGAGGAATCGGTAGCCATGCTCAATATTCAGATTTTCGTTGAGGACCAACTCAATGAGGCCTATGAGATTCTGACTGCCAAAGCCATCGGGGCTTCTGGGCGTCGCTCTCGTATGTCTGGTGAAAATCGCATTCGCGCAGCAAGAGTGACCCTCGATGAGCTAACCGATTTTGAAAGCTTACTGGACCTGGCGCAACGCTCACTGCGCAGTGGCTACCAGCAGGTTGTATTTGCTATGGATCACGAAGGACCTGAGGCCGACCAGGGCCGTGTTGAGGCGCGTCTCCGCTTCCGTGAAGCTTTTCAGCGCTTGTGCGAGTACATCGAGAATCTGCAATCTGACCATCCGCTCCGACAACTCAGATTGGTGCGGGTGGAGGTTCGCTCTTGCCTGGAAGCATGGTTGCTCAGCGACCCTCAAGCGATTGTGGAGACGTTTGGACCGTCGGACTACCGCCCTGATACGCACCAGACTGAGCATCTGACCCCTCGCCAGGCTCGTGAGGAGATAGCGCATATCTTGAGAGAAATCGGTAGACGCAAAGGGAACCGCAGACTGGCAAAAATGGGAGGACATGCGGTCAAATCGCTGGGTACCAGAATTGCGCCCAGCTTTGATCTTGCCCGAGCCAGACGCAACAATCGCAGCCTGGATTATTTTTGCGATATGATAGAGAATGCCCGTGACGGTTGCCAGCAACCTTTTCCCGAACTAAGCTGAAGGTTGGAGTCATCCGAGATGCCAAACCCCTTTCAACCCCTCCAGAGCGCATTGCGCGCACTGGTCGAAAATGCCCAGGTACTGCCAGCCACTGGTCAGGCGGTCATGGACATGGTCACGCCCGACCTGGAGGAGATATACGACCAGCGCACTACCGGCGACGCCGCCATTCAGAGCGTCTGGGAGACAGAGGCCCGTTCGCTCTATCGCTCCATCCGGCCTATTCCCCGCTCCGAAGAACACGGCTTCCGCTACTTTGTGGATGGCTCGGCCAGGACCTATTTCATCGGCACGGTGCTGGAGCAGGATCGTTCCACGCCGGTGCAGGTGTCACAGGTGGGCGCGGCCATGGTAAGGCGCGAGGATGATGGCCGCATCCGCGTCGCCGGCAGCCGACGCACCCTTTTGCTGACGCTAGAAAAAAGCCAGGTGTCTGAGGCGCTCTGGCAGGCGCTGGAGCAGGCCCTCGCAGGGGTGCCCGGTTACGCTTTGTGTGATAGTGCCACCAACAACCGCTACGCTGACGCAATGCAATTACAAGAATCCCGACCGCGAGGCGCTCACCGTGCTAACTGGTATATGCGCGAACTGGAACTCGATCTAGCACAGGCCTTAACCCGAACGCATGAAGAGTGGCTGGTCATGGATGGAAGCTTGGGTAACGAGTTTGAGACCTGGCGCGGTGCTCCGCTTGTTGGCGTGGCGAAAACCTTCAGGCGTGATAGCCGCTTTGAGTTGGGCACAGGGCCACGGGCCAGAAAACTCAACCTGTTCGGATTGCTCAAGGACCTGCAAGAGAACCAGCGCACCCTCGTTTTTCCCCGGAACAACGAGGGCAAGATCGTCTTCTGGTATGTGCGCATCCGCCCGCAGAAGCACCTGGATTACCCTTTGATGGGCGTGGTCAAGGTGGAAATGCCCAACCCTGATCGGGAGCCGGTGGATAGCCAGTTTGTGGACCGGATTAGCGGCTGGCTTATCGCTGAGCGAAGGGTGACTCCATATGGCCGCGATGGGCGCTGGCATGCCCACCTCTATCCCATCTCCATCGCCGAGCAGGTCATTCGTTCCCAGTTTTACTCTGAAGAGGTGCTCAAATCGGGCATCCGCTGGCCGTTTCCGATTTCTACATGAGGTATTAGAAAAATGACAGGACCGACGAGCCATCCCATCGGACGTGGATCGGCCACCGAGCGTGATCCTAACACGGCGGAAAAGTTCAAATTCTGGATCCGTCCCGGTCAAATGGTCAATCCCTTTGACATCGTTGCCGCCGAGCATTTCCCGGCCGCAGGCAGCGGTAAAGCCAGCTACACCTTTGGCCTGGTGACCAACATCCAGCACATCACCGATGCGGCCGGCCACCTGGCAAACTTCATCTCCAATGATTTCGGCGAAGAGGTAGACGAACCGCCGCAGACGCCCCGGCAGGGGGCCAACGTGGCCGAAGCGGCTGTGCTTTCCAACAGCGCCGACATTTACATGCCCGTGCAGAACGAATCACGGGTCTATTTCGCCGACGAGGATAAAATCCACCTGGCCCTGGGCATTGATGGAATTCCTCAGGAGCGACGGGTGCCGGCCGGCTTGATTCAAATGAGTAACGGTACGCAGGCGGTGGCGTATCTGGATCGGGATTTTGTGCTCGGTCCGGAAGCGGGCCACGTCAACATTTCCGGCATCTCCGGCCTGGCCACTAAGACCTCCTATGCCATGTTTCTCATTCAGTCTTTGCTGCAGACCGGTCCCGAAGATGAGATAGCGGTGATTTTGCTCAACGTCAAGTACGATGACCTGCTGCGTATCCACGAGCCACGCGCGCTTGCGGATGAGGAGTATGAGCAATGGCAGCAGTTGGGGTTAAAGCCAGCCCCATGGCCGGCGGAGCGAGTCCATTATTTTCTGCCTTGGGGCAAGAACACCCAGGCAACGGGACGACCCAATTCCTTTGCCGACCCACCGCCGCCCCACAAAGCTTACGCCTATGCTCTGCGAGAGACGGCCTCCAAGCTGGATTTGCTTTTCTCGGACATTCCCGATTCTTCTGGTACGCTTAGCTCCATCATCGGCGAGGTCATGACCGGTCTTGGCGACAACGAGGCGGCCTGGCGGGCCGTCCAGACGTGGGATGATCTGCTGACCAAACCTCCTCTGGTTCAACAGGGCATTCCCCAAAAATTCCACAACATCCATTCTTCCAGTGTTGGGCGTTTTTTGCGGCTGCTACGCAGGGTGGTCAAAACCAGGCAGAGTGGTATTTTTGTCCCCCAACTTTCCAGCCGCATGACCACCATCGAACGGGAGATTGGCAACATTCGGGGAGGGCACACCTACGTGGTGGACATTGCCCGGCTGGCCCCTGAAGAGCAGACCCTGGTCTTCGGCGATGTGTTGCGCACGGTGTATGGCCTGTACTCAGGCGAGGCTTTGCCTCTTGACGACTATGAGCCGCCGCGTAAAGTGATTATCTTTGTGGATGAGCTCAATAAATATGCGCCGGCCCGGGGGCACGGCGAGTCTTCCCCCATTCTTGAGCAAGTCCTGGATATTGCCGAACGAGGGCGCTCCTTTGGCATGATTCTATTCTCGGCCCAGCAATTCCTCAGCGCCGTGCACGACCGGGTGACCGGCAATTCAGCCACCAAAGTTCTGGGCCGTACCGACAGCGCCGAAATCAACGCCGGCAACTATCGTTTTCTCGATCAAGACATTCGCAACCATTTGACACGTCTGGATAAAGGCGAACTGATCCTCTCGCATCCGATCTATCGCCAGCCGGTCAAGATCCGCTTCCCGCGTCCGCCATTCCAGCAAGGCCGTGTGAAGCAATGAGAGCAAACGACCTGCCTGTCTTACCCGAGGGCTTTGCGTACCGCCTGGACCTGCGGCAGCACGTCACGCCGCGCCTGCTGCGTGATCAGCCTATCCATCGCTGGTTTTGGTTTCCGCACAGTTTTTCGCCCCAACTGATTGACGAAATCCTGCGCGCCTTTCCGATAAGCAGCGCCGGCCGCATTCTCGATCCCTTCGTCGGGGCCGGTACGACGGTTCTGCGCGCCCTGGAATTGGGCTACGCGGCCGATGGTAATGACTTGTCGCCGCTCAGCCTGTTTGTCAGCCGCGTCAAATTGGCAAGCTACGATAGAGCCATGCTGGAAGCCTCTCTGGAGGCAGTGTTAGAACGTTACCGGCCGATCAGGGACGACGGCGAACATACAGAGCGCATCCGTCAAGCCTTTACACCTGAGGAACTGGCTCACCTCAACGGCCTGCGTCATCAGATAGACGCCCTCCCCCAACCGGCAGCCGACTTTTTCCGGCTGGTGCTCCTGCGCGTCCAGCAAAGTCTCAGCCGCGCCCGTCCTGATGGCGGCTGGTTTCGCTGGGTGGAAAGGGAAGATCAGAGCCAATTCATCCGAGAGCGTTTTCTGCAACAGGCCCGGTTGCACCTGGCCGATGTTGCATCGGCAGCGCGGCCGCCGGCCCAGATTTTATGCAGTGATGCGCGCCAACCGGATGGCCTCCAGGGGCAATACGACCTGATCATCACTTCGCCGCCTTACCCTAACCGCCATGACTATTCGCGGGTTTTTCATATTGAACTTCTGTCCCTGGGAATCCCTGAAAACGAAATCAAGAATTTCCGCTATGGTTCCATCCGCTCCCATGTGGAAGCCAAAGAGCCGCCGTTAAACACCAATGACTACACTCCACCGCCTGGCCTGCTGGCCCTCTTGGATCGTTTGCCAGCGGATGCCGATCCACGCGTGCGGCCCCTCCTCAGCGGGTATTTTGAAGACATGTACCTGACGCTGCGATCGCTTCGCCAGCACTTGAAACCAGAGGCGATCTGCGCCTTTGTCGTGGGCAATGTGCGCCATGCCGGGCTCATGGTTCCTGTCGATGAAATCCTTGCCGAGGTGGGACAAAATGCCGGATACAATTTTATCGCGACCTGGGTGGCGCGGCTCCGTGGCAATAGCGCCCAACAGATGGGACGCTTTGGGATCGAACCGGCAAGAGAGAGCATTGTGTTTTTGCGGATGGCAAATAACGGTTAGGTCTTACGCAGTTGGGTAGAGGACATAAAGGGGGTTGGCCAGATAAGGCCTAATAGCCTCCCGAAGGATCGCCAACTTTGCCTCATACCAGCTCACCCCCGTCCGCAACCGATAAACCTCCAGCCGTAAAAAGGCTCTCAAAGCCAAGAGCAAATGACGCAGGATGGAAACGGCTTTTCTCACCTGAGCTTTCTCCACCCCACAGCATTGCTTAAGCCCCCGGTGGTAAACTTCTATCCCCCCTCCCCTTCGTTCCAGCTCCTTTCGCTTTTCCTCCATCATCCCCAGGTCATTGGTCGCCCAGTATTCTGCGCCCCCGTCTTTTGAGACCGTCCGAAACACTCGGACAAACCCAAAGCCCCGAAGATGCACCACTCGCCCCTCCGAGGGGATCTCCACCTCACGAATCGGCCGATTCCCTCCCCCGTCTGGATTCACCAAACGATTGCTTTTCAGCCTCGTCAAGAAAAACCAGCCAAAGGAGGCAATGAGCTTCAGATTCTTCAAGGCCGAATACCAACTATCCATCAGCACATACTCCGGTGCAAAGCCCCGCTCCTTGGCTTTCTGGAGCATATCTTGAAAGTGTTCGTTTTTGGTCTTTCCCCCTTGCGTTTTGTCATACACCCGAAAGTCGCAGGGGATGAGGGATTGACCCTCCGTCCAGAGCAGCGTCAAAAGGGCGATCCCTTGGACCACCCGCTGGTGCTTGCCGCTCCAGTGATGCGTCACCAGCTCCATCCTCCGGGCATAGAGTCTGTTATGCACTTTTGGCCTTGAGTGCGGTAAGATTAGAGTATGACAC
>JAGHYK010000064.1 GCA_017743695.1 Chloroflexota bacterium | reverse complement strand
TGTAACGGTAGAAAATTTTCTACCGCAACGGTAGAAAATTTTCTACCGCAACAAGAAAATTTTCTACCGCAACAAAGATGGCAGTGGGGAGGGTGGTTACTTTCGTTCTCGGAATTTCCTGAAGGAAAGATACACCACCCAGACCGCGGATTGGACGGCAGACCGTGGACGGTAGACGGTGGAGGAGGACGGTGGGCGATGGACGATAAATGTGTGGAGGACGGCGATTGTTTGTGCCTGAATATAGTAGAAAAATATCATAAATATTGACATTTTCAGCCCCTTGTGCTATAATGCACGGCGACCGAAAGGTCGCAAAACTTATCAGTCAGGAGTGAATATGGACCAGCTCGAAATTCGCAATCTTCACGTGAGCGTCAACGATCGTGAAATTCTCAAGGGAGTCAACCTCACCGTGCGCAAGGGTGAGATTCACGCGATCATGGGGCCGAATGGCACGGGGAAGTCCACGCTGGCCTATACGCTGATGGGACATCCTGCCTATACGGTCACGGAAGGGGAGGTCATTTTCAAGGGGCAGAATATTCTGGAACTGGAGCCGGATGAGCGATCCCGACTGGGCATCTTTCTGGCCTTCCAGTATCCAGTAGCCATTCCTGGGGTGACAGTGGCGAACTTCCTCCGCAGTGCCGTAAATGCCCGGCGGCGGGCAGTGGATCCGCAGGATAAGGGCATTCCGATCCCGGAATTCCGCAAAATGCTCCTTGAGAAGATGAAATTGCTCAAGATGGACCCGTCTTTCGCCGGGCGCTATCTGAACGATGGGTTTTCCGGGGGAGAAAAGAAGCGCGCGGAAATCTTGCAGATGGCTGTGCTACAGCCGGAGATCGCCATCCTGGATGAGACCGACTCCGGGCTGGATATTGATGCCCTGCGCATCGTAGCCGATGGCGTCAACGCGTTGATGGGGCCAAACCTGGGCGTGCTGGTGATCACGCACTATCAGCGGTTGTTGAATTACATCAAACCGCATTTCGTCCATGTGATGCTCGATGGTCGGATCGTCGAATCCGGCGGTCCGGAACTGGCGCTTGCGCTGGAAGAACATGGTTATAGCTGGTTGCGCGAAGAAGTACAGGAGGCATAAGCCATGACCGAGGATGTCAAAATTTTAGAGGGATTGACGGAATATCGTTACGGATTTCGCGATCCGGAACACTATGTTTTTAAATCCCGGAAGGGTCTGGATCGTGAGGTCGTCGAGCAGATTTCCTACATGAAGGGCGAACCGAAGTGGATGCTTGAGTTCCGCCTGCGCGCGCTGGAGCATTTCCTCAAGCGTCCAATGCCCAAATGGGGCCCGGATCTGAGCCAGTTGAACCTGGATGATATTTATTACTACGTGCGCCCGACGGAAAAGCAGGGGCGATCCTGGGATGAGGTGCCTGAGACGATCAAACAAACCTTTGAACGTCTGGGCATTCCCGAAGCCGAGCGCAAGTTCCTGGCTGGGGTGGGGGCGCAGTATGAGTCTGAGATGGTGTACCACTCCATCCAGGAGCACCTCGAAAAGCAGGGTGTCATCTTCCTCTCCATCGAAGATGGTCTCAAGCAGTATCCCGACCTGTTCCGCGAATACTTCGGTACGGTGGTTCCCATCGAGGATAACAAATTTGCGGCCCTGAACAGCGCTGTCTGGTCCGGCGGATCGTTCGTATATGTCCCCCCGAACGTGAAAGTCGAGCTGCCCCTGCAGGCGTATTTCCGTCTGAATGCCGCCAACATCGGTCAGTTTGAGCGCACGCTGATCATCGTGGACGAGGGCGCGGAAGTGCACTATGTGGAAGGGTGCTTCCTGGCCGGGGCGCGCGTCCGCACGCGGAACGGCGAAAAGCCCATCGAGACGATTCAGGTCGGCGACGAGGTGATGACCCATCAAGGCCGCTACCGCCGCGTCTATCACACCCAGGTCAGGCCGTATCATGGCAAGATTTACACCATCCGCTTCTACGGCGATAGCGGACGCGAACTGAAAGTGACCGCCGACCATCCATTGCTGATTGTGCGCCGCGAGCGCGCCAGAGAGCGCAACAAGTCGTTCACGCTCTCCTGGTCGCGCGCCGACACGGTTCAGGTGGGCGATTATCTCGTCGTCCCCGTGCCGCAGCCGGTGGCGGAACCGGCCCTCGCTCACCGCGTAACCATCCCGCTGGGGCGCGGGCGACATGCTCCGGTGGCACATGAAGTCAACCTGCCCTACGAGCCCGATTTCTTCCGCTTGCTGGGCTATTACCTTACCAAAGGGCACGTGGATAACGAACATTCCCTGACGCTTTCTTTCAACGCGAACGAGACAGAATATCTCGAGGATGCCAGAGAGCTGCTCCAGCGATACTTTGGCAAAGCCCCCATCGAAAACAAGCCGCGTCAGAACGGGCAAACCCTGGTGCTTGCCTCCACCGAAGCGGCCCGCACGGTTGCCCGTGAGTTTGGTGCGAACGTCTACGAAAAGCGCATTCCTGAATGGGTCATTGGCGCTGAGCCTGAATTGCTGACCGAACTGGTCAAAGGCATGTGGCGCAGCGATGGCAGTTATGACCCCGTGAAGAACATGTTCCGCTACAACAGCGTCTCTGCTGATCTGGCATATGGCTTCCGCGATGCCTGCCTGCGTCTGGGGATTGCGGCTTCGGTCAACGTGCAGGAGCGCGTTGCACCTCGTCAGGATATTTACGCGGTCGTCATCGCCTCGCCGTTCAACGCCCGCTTTGGGGAGATCGTCGGTGTGGAGGCCACGAATGGCAGCGACAGCGGCTCGCCGTTTTTCCTGGATGAAAACTTCCTGTACATGCCCATCAAGGAAATCATCGTTGAAGAGATGGAGACCGAAGTCTATAACTTCTCCGTTGAGGAAGACGAGTCGTATGTCGCCGAGGGCGTGGTATCGCATAACTGCACTGCCCCACAATACAGCACCGATTCCTTCCACTCCGGCGTCATCGAAATCATCGTCAAGCGCGGCGCCCGTTCGCGCTACACCACCATCCAGAACTGGAGCCATAACGTCTATAACCTGGTCACCCAGCGCGCCAAAGTCTATGCGGATGCGGTGCACGAATGGGTGGACGCGAATTGGGGGTCGAAGGTTACCATGAAATACCCCTCCTGTTACCTGATGGAACCCGGCGCGCACGGTGAGATGCTCTCGATGGCCTTTGCCGGCCCCGGTCAGCATCAGGACGCCGGTTCCAAGATGGTACACTTTGCACCCTATACCACGAGCAAAATCACTTCCAAATCCATCAGCAAGGGGAACGGGCGTGCTTCTTACCGCGGATTGCTGCGCGTTCACAAAGGCGCAAAAGGAGTAAAATCTACGGTTGTCTGTGACGCGTTGCTCCTCGATCCTGAGTCGCGCACCGATACGTATCCGTATATCGAAATCGAGGAAGATGACGTAACCATCGGACACGAGGCCTCGGTGAGCAAAGTAGGCGAGGAACAGCTCTTCTACCTGATGTCCCGCGGCCTGAGCGAAGAGGAAGCCACGACGATGATCGTATCCGGCTTCATCGAACCGCTGGTGAAAGAGCTACCGATGGAATACGCTGTCGAAATGAACCGCCTGATCCAGCTCCAGATGGAAGGCTCGGTCGGGTAACTTTGATGCGTTGAGGGAGAATATCCATGCAAGAGAAACCCAAAGTTGTCATTCGTCGCGGCTCCCGCCCGACTGTTGCAGAAAAAACCTTCGCCTTCGGACGCGCCGATGTGCGCGCCGAAGGCCCTTTGAGGGAATACCGCGAGCGGGCCTGGGAACTCTTCGAGCGCCTGCCCATGCCCAGCCTGGAAGATGAGGCCTGGCGGCGCACCGATCTGCGCCCGATGCCCGCCGACACGTTCCGCCTGCCCTCTGCGGAAGCCTACCTCGACCTGGCGCCGGTTCCCGAGGCGCTGCTGCGTCCGCTGGTCGCAGAACGACATGCCGCCCAGATCGTGCTCCTTCCTGGAGGCGTCAGGGTCGAAGCGGATGAGGCGCTCAGCAAGCAGGGCGTGATTTTTACCGATCTGCAAACCGCCGAGGCGCGTTACCCTGAACTGGTCCAGCGCATTGCCGGCCAGGTTGTGCGCCCGGAGGAGGGAAAATTCGCCGCCATGGCTGCAGCGCTGGCTCAGAGCGGAGTCCTGCTCTACGTCCCAAAAGGTGTGCGTCTGGAGCAACCCCTGCACAGTGTGCTCTGGGGACCGGGGAACGGCCTGGCGTATTTTTCCCATATCCTGGTGCTGGTAGATGAAGGCGCCGAGGTAACCTATGTCCACGAGGCCGCTTCACCCACCGAAAACGCCGACTCGCTGCATGTTGGTCTGGTGGAGATCCTCCTGGAGCAAAATGCCCATTTGCGCTTTGTGGAATTGCAATCCTGGGGGCAGCACGTCTGGAACTTCAGCCATGAACGCGTACGGGTGGGACGGGATGCGAGCGTGGACTGGATCTTCGGCGCCGTCGGTTCCAGGCTCACAAAGAACTTCTCGGAGCTTGACCTGGTCGGTGAGGGCGCAACCGGGCGTATGTCCGGCTTCTATTTCACCAATGACCATCAACATCTGGATCACGATACCCAACAGAACCACCTGGCGCCGCATACGACCAGCGATCTGCTCTTCAAGGGTGCTCTGAAAGGCAAAAGCCGCTCGGTATGGCAGGGGATGATTTACGTCGCTCCTGGCGCGCAGAAAACCGATGGCTACCAGGCGAACCGCAACCTGGTACTCAGCGACGAGGCCCGCGCCGATTCGATTCCGGGCCTGGAAATTTGCGCCGACGATGTGCGCTGCACGCATGGCGCCACGGTCGGCAAGCTGGAAGAAGAACCCCTTTTCTACCTGCGTTCGCGTGGCATTCCTCGCCCCGAAGCAGAAAAGCTCCTGGTAGAAGGTTTCTTTGATCCCATCATGCAGCGCATCCCCTTTGAGGGCGTGCGTGAGCGTTTCCAGAAAGCGATTGAAGAGAAATTAGCCAGTGAGAACTGAATCTCAATCTCAATGGGGAGGTGAGCAATGGAAAAGAAAAAAGAAAGCGAAATGGGGGTTCGCCGTCCCATCGGACGACGAGAGCCGGAATTCTCCTACCTTCGCCCCCCGGAAGCGCGCAGCACCTACCAGGTAGGAGATATTGTAGAAGTGTATTGCGACCACGAGAAGAATAAAACTCGTGTGCGTGGATGGATCAAGGGCATCGTGGTACAGGTAGACAACAAAATGGTGGCAGTGCAGTTCCGCCAAAACGTCTTCCTGACGGATGGCTGGATGGTGCCGGATCGCATTCTCTGGTATCCTGTGGATTCAGATGCCATCCGGCCGGCGGAACATAAGACGCGCCGCAAGAAGACAAAAGACGAAATCCCCGAATATTGAGGCCATATGCCTTTCGATGTTCTCCGCGTTCGTCAGGATTTTCCGGTACTTGGTCGGGAGGTGCGGCCGGGGGTGGCCCTGGTATATCTGGATTCCACGGCCACCTCCCAAAAGCCCCGCCAGGTGCTGGAGGCGATGGATGCATTCTATCGGCGATCCAATGCGAACATCCATCGCGGCGTACACACGCTGGCGGAAGAGGCGACCGCGCAATATGAGGAGGCCCGCGCCCGAATCGCTCGCTTTATCCATGCGCCCTCTCCCCGCCAGATCGTTTACACCCGCAACACCACCGAAGCGATCAACCTGGTCGCCTACGCCTGGGGGCGCGCTTTTCTGAAGCCGGGAGATCGCATCCTGCTGACCGAAATGGAACATCACAGCAATCTGGTGCCCTGGTACCTTCTGGCTCAGGAGCGCGGCCTGACCCTGGACTTTGTCCCTCTGACGGATGATGGACATCTCGATCTGGAGGCCTATCGTCAACGCCTGAGCGACGCGCCCAGGCTGGTGGCGTTTACGCACATGTCCAACGTTCTGGGTACGATCAACCCGGCCAGGGAGATGATCGCCCAGGCTCATCAGGCCGGTGCGATCGTCTTGCTGGATGGCGCGCAATCTGTACCCCATTTCCCGGTCAACGTCCAGGAACTGGATGTAGATTTCCTGGCCTTTTCCGGCCACAAAATGTGCGGCCCGACTGGCATTGGCGTCCTCTACGGGAAAATGCACTTGCTGGAGGCCATGCCGCCCTTCCTGGGAGGCGGCGATATGATCAAGGCCGTGCATCTGGGTTCGTTTGTGCCGAATGAAGTCCCCTATAAGTTTGAGGCGGGCACACCCGCCATCGCTGAAGCCATTGGATTGGGGGCGGCAGTGGATTACCTGGAGCAGATCGGTATGGAAGCAATCGCCGCCCACGAGCGCGAACTGACTGCCTATGCCCTGGAGCGTCTGGAAGAAGTACCGGGGTTGCACCTTCTGGGGCCGCAAGCCGGGGAAAAGGGCGGTGTGGTTGCGTTCACGCTTGACGGCATTCATCCACACGACATCGCCCAGGTCCTGGATCACTACGGGATCGCCGTGCGCGCCGGTCATCACTGTGCGCAGCCGCTCCATGAGCGCTTTGGCATCCCGGCAACGGCGCGCGCCAGTTTTTATCTCTACACGACCAGAGAAGAGATTGATAAACTGGTGGAGGGGATCTACCAGGTCAAAAAACTTTTTGGTTAGGCGAAAAATATGGACGATTTGTATCGAGAAATTATCATTGAGCATTACAAAAACCCAAGATATCGGGGGAAGCTTGAACCGCATGATATTGCCTTCGCGGATAGCAACCCACTGTGTGGAGACCACATCGAGATTCAGCTACGCGTGGATCCAGAAGGCCGCATTACCGATGCCCGCTTCGATGGGCACGGTTGTGCAATCTCTCAGGCCTCCGCCGATTTGCTTCTCGAATCCATCATCGGCAAAACGCTGGATGAGGTGAAGCAATTGAACCGTCAGCATGTACTCGATCTGCTGGGCATTGAATTGGGGCCTGTGCGCATGAAGTGCGCTTTGCTCTCTTTGAAGGTGCTCAAAGCAGGCGTTTATGGGCTGGGCAGCGCCGATGATAGCCTGGTTGAGGAGTGAGAGGATGTTGAACTACACCACGCTGGACGAATCCCAGGTTGAATTCTATGAAATCGCGCCTCTTGATGAATTGCCAGAGGGCGAGCGTCTGTTTGTACAGATCGGTATGGAGCCGATTGTGCTTTTCAACATCGCCGGGCAGATTTTCGCCATCGCTGACCGCTGTTCCCATGATGATGGTCCCCTGGGAGAGGGAGAGCTGGAAGGATATACAATCATCTGCCCGCGCCATGGAGCTGAATTTGATGTGCGCAACGGCAAGGTGCTCCAGATGCCGGCGGTTGCAGATATTCCTGCCTATCCGGTGAAGGTTATAGAGGGAAAAATCTACGTCGGAGTGCCCCGTTGAGAAGACAGCAGGAGCCGTTGACGGCAGACCGCAGGCCGCGGTAGGGCAGGCTTGTAGGGGTCGGCTGCCAACCAGGGGTGCAACAGTGGCAGATTGTACCCTGTTTGTGCGTCATTTGTTCTGAAAAGCGCAAAGTTGTGGTATGATCCAGATGCAGCGCGCCAACCATCTGCATCTGCGCCTGTATCTGGAAAAATTATCCACTGAGAGAAAAGCCATGGTCCAAAAAGAGAAGGTTCCCGACATCATCGTCAGCCGACTTCCCCTCTATCTCCGCACCCTGGAACGACTGCATGAGGCCGGTCGCCAGACGATCTCCTCCCAGGAGTTGGGGGACATCGTGGGCGTTTCTGCTGCCCAGATCCGCAAGGATATTTCTCAGTTTGGCGAATTCGGCAAGCAGGGGATGGGCTACTCCATCCCCTACCTGATCGAAAAATTGCGCCAGATCCTCAAAGTGGATCGGGTCTGGGATGTGGCGTTGATCGGCGCCGGCAATCTGGGGCGGGCGCTCGTTCAGTATCAGGGCTTCGTCAATCGCGGCTTTCGTATCGCCATGGTCTTTGATAACGATCCGCAAAAGATCGGTCAGATGCTTGGCGAGTTTGTCATCCAGGATGCTGCCCGCATCGGCGAGTTGATCCCCCAGGCCGGCATTCAGATCGCCATGCTGGTCGTTCCAGCAGCCGCCGCCCAGTCTGTCGCCGATACGTTGATCAAGGCCGGAGTGCGCGCCATCTTGAATTATGCGCCCACCCCGATCAACGTACCGCCCGATGTGCGCGTCGAACATGTGGACCCGGCCATGCCCCTGCAGCACATGACGTATTACCTGTAAGTATGGCGCGGCTCACCTCCCATTATGTTGCGCTGGCTGGCGGCGTGGGTGGGGCGAAACTCGCCCATGGCCTGGCGCAAATCCTGCCTCCCCAGGCGCTGACGATCCTCGTCAATACCGGCGATGATTTCGAGCACTTTGGCCTCACCATTTGCCCCGATCTGGATACCGTTTGCTACACCCTGGCCGGCCTGGCCAATCCTGAAACCGGCTGGGGACGGCGCGAGGAAAGCTGGCGCGCACTGGAGAATGTGCGCCGTCTGGGAGGACCCGACTGGTTCCGCCTCGGCGATCAGGACCTGGGCACACACCTGGAGCGCACGCGCCGCCTGCGAGAGGGGCAGCCGCTGAGCGCCATCACCCGCGACTTCTGCCGTGCCTGGGGCATTGCTCATCGTGTCCTGCCCATGAGCGACGACCCCGTGCGCACCATCGTCACCACCGAAGAATATGGCGATCTCCCCTTCCAGGAATACTTCGTGCGCTATGCCTGGCAGCCGCGGGTGCGCGGCTTTCGCTTCCAGGGTGCAGCGACGGCGCGCCCCATCCCTGAAGCGGTGAAGGCGCTGGCGGAAGCCGATGCAATCATCCTCTGTCCCTCCAATCCGTGGGTGAGCATTGATCCCATCCTGGCCGTTTACGCGCCCTATCTCCCCAAGGCGAAGCCCGTCATCGCTGTCTCCCCGATCATCGGCGGACAGGCAGTCAAAGGCCCGGCCGCCAAAATGTTTACCGAGCTGGGGATCGAGGCCTCGGCGCGCAGCGTGGCGGAGCACTATCGCCCCTATCTGACCGATTTCGTGCTCGATCAGGCCGATGCCGCCCTGCAGGAATCCATCGCCAGCATGGGAATCCGCGTTCACCTTGCTCAAACCCTGATGCACACCGAAGCCGACCGTCGCCGTCTGGCCGAAGATGTGCTAAACTTTATCCACCAACGATGAGCCTCTGGGCAATTGTTCCGGTCAAGTCGCTCCAGAATGGAAAAACTCGCCTGCAGCGCGTGCTCTCCGAGGAAGCCAGGGCCGAGTTGAATCGCTCCCTGTTGATACACACGCTGGAAGTGTTGCAGGCACTGTGCCCACCCATCGAACAGATACTGGTGACCAGTCCGGATGCAGCTGCCCTGGCGCTGGCGCGCAGGTACGGCGCTCGTACCCTGCACGAAAGCCATGGCGCCGGCCTGAACCAGGCCTTGAGCAGCGCCATCCTGCTGGCGAAGGAGCGCCGTGTGCATGGCGTGCTCATTCTCCCCATAGACCTGCCCCAGATGCAGCCTGAGGATGTGAAGGCCATTCTCTATCATGGCCAGCAGTCTCCCGTCGGGGTGATCGTGCCTGATCGCCGTCTCAAGGGAACCAATGCCCTTTTCCTCTCCCCACCCGATCTCATTTCTCCTGCTTTTGGAGAGGCCTCGTTCCGGCATCATTCCCAGGCTGTGCGTGAAAGTGGGGCGCGCCTGGAAATACTGATCCTGGAAAGGCTGGCCTTTGATCTGGATACGCCAGAAGATTTAATTTATTACCATGAAATCTTGCAGAATTCCTGTTAAAAGGAGCATCCCATGTTTCCCCGAGTCGCCCTCTATTTGCAAGATGCCCATGATCTGCGCGAAGGCCTGAACTACGTGCGCTATGCCGAAGCGCGTGGATTTGAGGCTGTCTGGCAGGCCGAGAGTCGCCTGGTGCGCGATGCGATTGTGCCCATGGCGGCCTATGCGGCAGTGACCGAGCGCATCAAAGTTGGCTCCGGCGTGATCAACAACTGGACGCGTAACATTGGCCTGCTGGCGGCAACTTTCCTCACGCTGGACGATCTGGCGCCAAATCGTATCATCTGCGGCATTGGCGCATGGTGGGATCCACTGGCGCGCAATGTGGGCATCGAGCGGCGCAAACCCCTGACTGCCATGCGTGAGACGGTGATCGTCTTGCGTCGCCTGCTGAACATGGAACGCGTCACCTTCCATGGCGAGTTCATCCACGTCGAAGGCATTGAGCTGGATGTGGTGCACGGTCGCCGCGAGCCGCGCCATGTGCCCATCCTGATCGGCGCCACTGGCGATCAGATGCTGGAGCTAAGCGGTGAAATTGCCGATGGCGTCGTTCTGAACTATTGCGTGCCTCCGGAGTACAACGATCATGCGCTGGAAATGGTAGAGCGTGGAGCACGCCGCGCCGGGCGACGGCTGGAAGACCTGGATCGCCCACAGCTCATTGTCTGCTCTGTGGATCACGATCGCGAGGCGGCGATTGATCGCACCCGTGAACTGCTCTGCCAATACCTGGCGCAGCAGCCTCATATCGCCAAAGCCTCTGGCGTCAAACCGGAGGTTGTCCAGGAAATTCAATCTATCCTCGGCTGGCCGGCCACCAAAGAACAAATCCAGCGCGCCAAGCACCTGGTGCCGGAATCGCTGATTGAGCGCATTACCGCATCCGGGACGCCGGACGAGGCGCGCGCCAAAGTGAAGGAGTACCTCGATCACGGCGCCACCTGCCCGATCCTGTACTCCGTCGGCGGCGACATCAAACTGCTGATAGACACCTTTGCGCCCCAATAGCCGACGTGCCGCGCACACGCATCCTCAAAGTGGATCCCGAACATCCCGATTCTGCGGCCCTGGAACAGGCCGCAGAATACATCCGCGCCGGTAAGCTGGTGGCCTTCCCTACGGAGACCGTGTATGGTCTGGGCGCGAATGCCCTCGATCCGTCGGCAGTGAGCGCCATCTTCTGCGCCAAAGGGCGTCCGCCTACCGATCCGCTGATCGTCCACATCGCTGATTTCTCCCAGCTCCGAGAGATCACCCGTGAAGTGCCGCCGGCGGCGGAGTCGCTGGCGCATCACTTCTGGCCGGGGCCTTTGACGTTTGTCCTGTTCAAGAGTGCTCTGATCCCCCCGCAGGTGACGGCGGGCAGTGAGAAAGTGGCTGTGCGCTGGCCATCGCATCCGGTTGCGCAGGCATTGATCCGCCTGAGCGGCGTTCCCATCGCTGCGCCGAGTGCCAACCTGTTTGGCCATATCAGCCCGACAACCGCCGAACATGTGTATGCCGATCTGCACGGCCGCGTGCACCTGATCTTAGATGGCGGCCCCACCTTCATCGGCCTGGAGTCCACTGTCCTCGACCTGACCACTGCTCCCCCGCGCCTCCTGCGCCCTGGCGGCATTCCCCTGGAGGCCTTGCGCCCTTTCCTGGGTGATGTGACCCTGGGGCTGAGCTATCAATCCGAGAGCGCAGTCGCCGAATCGCCGGGGCAAATGCTCCGTCACTATGCACCCCAGCGGGCGACGCTGCTCCTTTTTGAGGGAGAAGGCGCGCCGCTCCTGTTGACCATGCAAAAGGTAGCGCAGGAATATCAACAACAAGGGCAACGCGTGGGCATTTTGAGCGTGGACGAGGAACAACAGGCCTTCTCCCTTCCGGATGCGGAGGTGATCTCCCTGGGTTCACGGCATGACCTGGAGGCCATTGCTCGCAACCTGTTCGCGTCTTTGCGCAAACTGGAGGAAAAAGGGGTGGAAGTGATCCTGGCGCGCACCTTTCCCCGTGAGCATCTGGGGCTGGCGATCTGGGATCGCCTGTACCGCGCTGCCCAGGGGCGCATCATACGCGTGTAGCTTTTTCTGGGTTGCAATGGATACCCTGCTTGATCTCCTGCGTAGCCGTCGTACCGTTCGTACCTTCCGCCCGGAGCCGATCCCGCCGCAGGTCGTTGCTCAAATGTTAGAGGTCGCCGTCTATGCCCCTTCGGCGCATAACCTGCAACCCTGGCGCTTCGTGCTCCTGGAATCGGAGGCGGCGCGTCACCATCTGGCAGAGGCACTGAGC
Organism: Chloroflexota bacterium; assembly: GCA_017743695.1. Classification (GTDB taxonomy): domain Bacteria; phylum Chloroflexota; class Anaerolineae; order Anaerolineales; family Villigracilaceae; genus 630D-37. Next base: position 618 of record JAGHYK010000064.1, on the reverse strand, counting down.
ACAGCCTTGCGCCGCGATATGCAGGCTCAGGGTGCCTCTGAAAGCGCCATCGAGGCTCGCGTGCAGCGCTCGCGGCGCCGGCTGTTAGAGGCACCGCTGGCGATTCTTCTATGCCGGGATCGCAGCGCCTGCCGTGAAAAGACGCCTGAGGAAGAAATCATGGGCATTCAATCGGTTGCCGCGGCCGGTCTGCAATTGCTCCTGACTGCTCACGCTTTCGGCTTGGGGGGAAACTGGATTTGCTGGCCGCTCTATGCGCCGGCAGAGACCCGTCAGGCACTGGACCTCCCCACTGACTGGCAGCCTGAGGCGCTCTTCTTCTTCGGCTACCCGGCAGAAACACCACCCATCCCTGAGCGCGCGGTGATCGTGGTGCGGCGGTAGCGGGTGGATTGGTGGGTGTTTTTTTGCGGTTTGTTTTGGTTTTCGGTTTTTGGTGTGTCATATTGGCTACACGAAATTAATTCTGGTCTATCAGGCATTGCTGGCATTATCTGGCTTTTTGGCTACACGCAATATGCAAGATGCGCTGGCTGGACAACCTTCTGTCGCAGCCACTCCATCCATCCCCCACAGCACCGGGGATTGCCCCGCTCCCGTCGGCGATGTGCGCAATTG